>JAAUTT010000171.1 GCA_012031335.1 Bacteroidales bacterium
CATGCCTGGGGTGCAGCAAATGAAAGGCGACAAGGCCAGGTTACGTACCCGCGTTACCGATGATGGTATGGATTATAAAGGTTTTAATATTGCCATGCACGAGTTGGGACACTGTGTGGAACAAACAATTACTTTATATGATATTGATCAGTACATGCTGAACGGAGTCCCAAATACTGCTTTTACCGAAGCGTTGGCCTTTGTATTTCAGGAAAGAGACTTGCAGGTTCTGGGAATTAAGAACCCGAATCCACTGCATCGTGAAATGATGGCCCTGGACATTTTTTGGGGGTGTTATGAGATAATGGGAGTGTCACTGGTAGATATGAATGTATGGAAATGGTTATATGCCCATCCCGATGCATCCAAAGCAGAATTAAAGAATGCCGTTATCAGGATTTCAAAAGATATATGGAATAAATATTAATGCTGATATTTTTGGAGTTAAGGATCAACCTATTCTGGCAATTTATTCGCATATGATTGATAATCCGCTATACCTCTCAGCTTACCCGATTGGGCATCTTATCCAGTATCAACTGGAAAAACAACTGGAGGGCAAAGAGTTCGGAAAGGAAGTAATGCGAATTTTTGCAGCAGGTAGAATTACTCCCGAAGCCTGGATGATTAATGCAACTGGCAACACATTGTCGAACAAGCCCTTACTGGAAGCTGTGGATAAGGCTGTAATTGCCGTCTCTAAAAAATAACATCTAAGAAAATAATACGAAACCGCTATTGTTAATCAAACATTAGCGGTTTTTTTATTTGCTCTGTGAGGGTTTTGGCAGGATGTGCTGTTTTCCAGTTTTTTCTTTTCCATATTAGAAATTATTTTATTGTGATTATTCAAAAAAATAATATTTTTACACAGTATCACGAATTTAATAAAACGTAATACGAAGCCTGAATGAAACGTTTATATGCGATATCGCTATTATTAGCCTTTTGCATTTCATTATCAGCACAATCGTTGCCTGATTCTCTATCATCGCATAATTTGGACGAGGTAGTTGTAACAGCAACCAAAACCCTGGTTTCCCGAAATAATGTGGCATATTCGGTATCTGTTGTAAACGAGCAGAATATTGAACAATCTTCCGAATCGGCCTTACTCCCTGTTTTAGCTGAAAATGTACCCGGATTATTTGTCACCGAAAGGGGCATTACAGGCTTTGGTGTGGCAAACGGATCTGCAGGACAGATAAGTATTCGTGGTATCGGGGGTAGTCCCAGCACCCAGGTTTTAGTATTACTCAATGGTAACCCACAGTTTATGGGACTAATGGGGCATCCTCTCCCCGATAGTTACATTGCCTCGGATGCACAGCGTGTAGAGATTATCCGGGGACCTGCCTCCACACTTTATGGCTCCAACGCTATGGGAGGTGTTATCAATATTATAACACGCGAACAGAAAAAGAGGGATATAGCGTGAATTCGCGACTCATGTATGGTTCATATAATACATTGAAATATATGGTAAATGGTGGATACTCCAAAAACAGGTTTAATGTTTTTGCCTCCTTTAACCACGACAAAACTGATGGTCATCGCGATTCCTCAGCCTTTAACATCAATAACGGATATTTAAGAGCAGGTTATAAAGTAACGGATAATATCAGCTTCAACGCAGACTTCAGCCTGGCAGGATTTAAAGCCACTGATCCTGGTGCAGATTTTTCAATTGCCGGAAATACAATTGATATCACCCGGGGAATGGGGGCATTCAGTGTAAATAACAACTATACTAAAACTAACGGGTCCTTACGGTTGTTTTATAACTTTGGTGTTCACGATATCTCTGACGGATTCCATTCGGATGATAATAATTACGGATGGATTTTTAACCAGTCGTTAAATTTATTCAAAGGCAATACGATCACCCTGGGATTCGACGGAAAAACATACGGAGGCAAAGCTCGTCAGGAACAGAATATAATTGGTGATACAACTGTTTGGGAAATAGCGGGCTACGTATTTGTACAACAAAATATCCTTGAAAAACTTACTATAAATGGAGGTTACCGGCTGGAACACCATAACGTTTATGGAAATGAACCGGTACCATCAGCAGGAGCTGCTTGGCGGCCCCTGAAAACCACAACAATAAAAGCATCCATCTCCAAAGGTTTTCGCAGTCCAACCATCCGGGAACTTTACCTATTTCCTCCAGCCAATGAGGACCTTAAACCTGAGAAGGTCGTCAACACCGAAATTGGAATTTTGCAACAACTCTTTAAAAACAGCCTTCAGGTTGAGCTAACCATTTTTAAAGCGGAAGGATCTAATCTCATAAAAACACTTGTTAATTCAGGACGACCATTAAATGTAAATACCGGTACATTTTCCAATACAGGAGTTGAGCTATCCACTAAATGGAGAATTTCGGAAAACTTGAGTTTCTCAGGTAACTATAGCTATATTTCAATGAAGCATCCTGTTATCGCAACACCCGAAATTCAAGCTAACTCATCTCTGTTGTATCGTAAAAACAAACTTATGGCAACCCTCTCCATGCAAAATATCCATAATCTTTATCTACAAACAGGAGCAACTCAAATAACCGAAAATTACACAATTCTAAATACGAAAATATCCTATAAGATTTTACCAGCATTAAGTATGTTTGTAAAACTCGAAAATATCCTGGACCGGAAATATTATATTAATTATGGTTATCCCATGCCTGGAATACTTGCATTTTGTGGTATAAACTTTCAACTTAACTGATAATGGAAAACAGTATTCAACTCCTGGCGCTAACAGCAGCTTCCATAGGCTTTGTTCATACGATTACAGGTCCGGATCATTACATTCCCTTTGCTGTAATATCCAAGGCCCGTAACTGGAGCATGGGTCGTACAATGGCTTTAGTAGTTCTTTGTGGGTTAGGACATGTAGGAAGCTCTATTGCCCTAGGCTTTGTAGGAATTGCAACCGGAATCGGACTTCAGAAACTGGAATTAATTGAAGGGTACCGGGGCAGTGTGGCAGCCTGGTTATTGATTATATTCGGATTAATTTATGGAATATGGGGATTACGTCGTGCTATTCACAAACATCAACACCACAATGAAAATCATCAGCATACGCACGATTTAAACAGCGACCATCACCATTTGCCAAAACAGGAAGACTTGAAAAAGGCAGTCTTACTCCATGGATTCTGTTCATCATTTTTGTATTCGGCCCCTGCGAACCATTAATACCTCTGCTCATATATCCGGCAGCTGCTCACAGTTTTACCGGTGCCATGTATATTACCTCCATCTTTGCTTTAACAACCATTGTTACCATGATTATCATGGTATTTGCTATGCTCAGGGGTTTTGAGTTTCTGAGATTAAACAAAATTCATAAATATACCCATGCCATTGCTGGTTTCACCATATTTATTTGCGGATTAAGTATAGAACTTTTAGGATTATGAAAAAAATATTGATTTTTATTGCTTTAACCTGTGTAGTATTTTCAATACAGGCACATCCCTGGAAACCCGGACATTTTGTTATAATAGATACTGACGGGGGAATTGACGATTTCAGAACAATTAGTATGTTGCTCGCTTCTCCCGATATCAGGGTGCTGGGGATAACTATTACACCCGGAGTTTTACAGGGAGATGAAGCTTATTTAAAGGTTAAGGCTCTTTTAAAAAGATATTATCACGAAGGAATTCCAGTGGGCATAAATAATTCTCCTGAAATTAAACCTCGTGATTTTCCGGTTGCCCGCAGTTTTGCATGGGGAGAATCCCCTGCTATTGAAGGAACAAAAGATGATGCTTTAAATGTAATTAAATATTTATATCAACACAGTACCGATTCTATCCACTTTGTATGTCTGGGAAGTTTGAATATTATTCCCAAGGCTATGGACCAAGTTCCTCAGTTTAGTGCTAAAACTGCCGAAATACTCTGGAGTGCCCATAATTTCCAAAAAGATGATTGTCTCAATTATTTACTTGACAAGGAAGCATATAAAAAAGCATCTTCATCTTTGATCCCTTTAAAAATTATCGATGGAAAATCACTCCCGACTGATGCACTTGACTTAACCTTTCAAAATGAACTTGATAAGGTTCAGAATGCATACGCTTTGCCTGTAAAACAGAGTTTAAACCTTAATCATTTAATGTCGTACGACGAAACCATTGCATTGTATATGCATTTTCCGGAACTTTTCGAAAACGCACTGAAAATAAACTCAGCCTTGGAATATTGAAATTATCAGTGCCCAGAGATACTTTACAGAAGAAATTTCTCCAAATAATTTCAGGTGAAACTGTTAACCAGAACCAGGTTATCAATTTTTCGTGGAGGAAAAATGATTATTTGCAGATGTACAACCCATTATGGATGAAACTGTTAAAAATTTCGGCAAAAACGAATGGGTTGCCGTAACGATGGCGAACGAAATGCACCGTCACCTGGGAGTTTTTGCCCTTATCGGTACAAAAATGGGCATCCGTGCTAAAGAATACTTTAACGCGGGAGTAGACGAAATGAATATAACTACATATGCCGGTTCCATTCCTCCTTTTAGCTGCATGAATGATGGATTGCAAGTAAGCACCGGAGCAACGGTAGGCCATGGATTAATTACTGTATCTCCGGATAGTATGGTGCGTCCTGTAGCAGATTTTACTTACATGGGAAAGACGATCAGTGTAACGCTTAAGCCTGAATTCGGAAAAAAAATAGCATCGGAAGTTAAGGAATTAAACAGCATTTACGGACTTAACAGCGATATTTACTGGGAACTTATACGAAAGCTGGCTATCAAATACTGGGCATCTTTTGACCGCCACGAAATCTTTATCATCGAGAAAATGAATTAGTTTAACCAAGTAGTCTGACATACTAGAACAATATTCTCATTGTAACATATTTTATTTCATTTAATCAATCCTATAAATTATATATATTTGGAGAACTGTTATAATTAACCACAATTCTTATTATTTAATGTATGAAAACTAAACAATTACTTATTACCCTGGCAATTTTTGCCATGATTGCCGCTTGTACCAGCAAACCAAAAAACGATGATCACAAAAACGCTGATGGGGATTCTACCTGTACCCATAAAGACTCAGGATGCTGCAAAAAAGCAGATACTACTGAATACTCGAAAATAATTGCTGCTAAAATTTACATCAAACCCGAAAAGATAAATGAATTTACAAAACTATTCCAGGGTATGACCGATAGCACATTGAAAGAACCAGGCTGCACAGGATATCAGCTATATCAAAACCCTTATGAAAAATCCAGCTTTTTGGTTTATGAGACTTATAAAAACCAGGCAGCTATTGACGCCCACTTTGCAGCACCTTATTTCAAATCTTATGGCGAAAAAATTGGAGTTTTAACTTCCAAACCTACTGAAATATCAATTTATGATGTAGCAGGCGAAACAAAGAAATAATAATAGTCGGTAGCGTTTAGTCGATAGACGGTAGTAAAGTCCGGTTCTTTTAAATGACGAACCTGGACTTTGTTTTATTTGGAGCCCATTATCTATGGACAATTTGCCATCGATTATCGACTTCTTTAAAACAAATCTATAAGAATAGTTGTACGACTAATATTTTAGTCGTATATTTGTTTTGCCAATTTGATAATAGAAATGAAAGAACTTACAAAAGCGGAAGAACAGATCATGCAGATTCTCTGGGAGATAAAAAAAGGTTTTATTAAAGATATTGCCGATGGTTTTCCCGATCCGAAGCCTGCTAATACTACCATTTCGACAGTTGTGAAAATACTCGAAACCAAAGGATTTATAAACCATAATGTTTATGGGAAAATTCACGAATATTACCCCGCAATAAACAAGGAAGCATACACCAAAGCATTTATGGGCAATATTGTGAAGAATTATTTCAGTAACTCTTACCAGAAGATGGTTTCTTTCTTTGCGCGCGACAAGGAAGTTACCATCGAGGAAATGGAACAAATGATGAACATTCTGAAAGAAGAAATGCAAAAAAGAAAAAGACGTCCTAATGCTTTGTAGCTATGGAAGAATACATTATAAAATCGTCAATCGGGGTTTTTCTTTCGTATTTTTTATATTTAATCCTGATTAGGAATAACACCCAATTCAAATGGGTGAGGTTTTATTTTCTGATGGCTGTCGCCGCCTCATTTCTGATGCCTCTTATAAATGAATACATTACGGGGCAAAAACAGGTGTGGCTGCAAGTACCGGCTGAATACCTCCGCGATTTTTTAAGCAACGAACAATCAGCTCCAAAAATTATATTAAAGGATCAAGATGCCGGGGATTTGTTTTCAATCAGTACCGTTCTTCCTTACATTTATCTCACAGGCTTAGGTTTTGTTTTGCTCCGCTTTCTTATCGGCTTCTCCCATCTTTTGTTTCTTACAATCAAACATGGCATTCAAAAAAATAGGGCCCGACAGGCTGGTGGTCATGCACAACCTGCCGTATCCGTTTTCGTTCCTTCATTTAATTTTTATCAACAGGCAAACCCTTTCGGAGGCCAACCATGGCGCCATGCTTGAACACGAAAGGGTACACATCCGTCAGTGGCACTGGCTCGACCTCATCCTGCTGGAGTTTCTGGTGGCAGTTCAGTGGTTTAACCCGTTTGCATGGTTGTTTAGACGCTCTGTTAAAGAGCTGCACGAATACCTGGCCGACGAGGAAGTATTGAAACAAACCCCTAAACTCGACTACCAATTGCTGCTTTTCAGCCAGGTGTGCGGAACAGACTTGTACCAGCCGGTGAATGGTTTCAAAAGTTCCTTAACCAAAAACGAATTCTTATGATGAACAATCAACGCAATAAAAAATGGTTTGCTGTATTTGCCGTATTAATGGTGGCAATATTTGCAATTCAGACACTTTCGAGGGTAAATCTTGCACAGGACCTGCCGAAAGCGACAAAAGAAGGTAAAGTAATAGCTGGGGATACAACAAAGTGGAAGTATCCACCTCCGCCTCCACCAGCAAAAAAGTCATCAGAGGGTGAAGTATCACCTCCACCTCCTCCACCTCCTCCCGCAAAAATAGAAAAAGAGGATATACCACCACCTCCTCCTCCAGCTCCGATGCCATTTTTTAGCGGAACCAATAATTTTGAAAAAAGCAATGCTGCTTTTGGAGAGTATTTAACAAAAAATGTAAATCTTCCATCCAATTACCAGAATAATTCTAATAAAACTGCTATTTATATTGGGATTACGTTTGATAAAACAGGTAAGATTGTTAAAGCTGAAAAAAATGCCAGACCCGAAGGATTCCCAGAATCTATACAATTCACTGAGGATCCTGCCTTAATAAACGAAGTGATAAGAGTAATCAAGACCGCTCCGGTATTCAAAAATATCAGTGCTTCGGATTTTGATGTTAAATATGCAATTACAATTCAAAACAAAGAGTTTAAAATAATGCCAGTGATGATATATTTTGAGAATATGTCAGATTATCCTGACAAACCTAAGGTAATATGGAAAGATAATTAATTAAGAAAGCCTGCCAAAAATCAAGAACTGGCAGGCTTTCGTTGTTTAACAATGTTATTGGTTATGGCAAATAGCCATGCCTATAGTTTGGGTTAAAAAATTAGTTTAAGGAATTGGGAGAACCCTTACCCCAATATAATTCACCATCCGAATTGATCATTAATGCATCTTAACCGATTAACAAAACTCAGATGAAATATTTCTTAAGGAAAAACAGAAAAACAATCGTTCCTGGAAAACAATTAAAACACAATTGGTTTGAATAGTTATACTCCTATTCGATATAAACCCCATAATACTCATATTCGAAATCCAAAATACAATTTCGTTTGGTCAAATTATAAACAAAACTTAAAATCGGAGATTAGTTCATCGGTATCAACAACTTCAGGTTTTTCTGCAGTATTGAATGCTTCGTCCAATAATTCTTCAGTTTTCATAGAGTTGTATTT
>JAAUTT010000172.1 GCA_012031335.1 Bacteroidales bacterium
ACTGATATACTATTCATCCCCGAAATCTTAATGGTAACTTTTCCTGTTTCAGTATTGGTAAAAGAAACCTTGAATTCGCCTTTATTGGGATTAGGATAAATAATTCCAATATTTTCAGCCAAGAGTTCAATCTCTTCCGAACTGAACTCACAGCGATTTTTATCGATAGTCAAAACAGCATATACTCCCGGAACTTTCTGGGTCCATAAATATTGTTTTTTCTCTTCAACCAATAACTCTCCATCTCTGAACCACTGATATTGTTTTACGGTATCACCACTCTGGATGCAAACCAAAACATCATTCCACATTTTCTCTATTACGGGTTTTACTGTTGAAGGATTAACTTCTTTAACCACAATATCATCTGCAGTTATAGTATTACAAACTTTTTCTTCTATGGAATATTTGCCTTGTAAAATCCCACTCCATGCCAATTTCCCTCCATTACCCTCCAATATTGTACCTACAGCCATGCCTTCTTTTAATAACTGATACCTGTAATAATTCTGTGAATTGTTTATCTGAATTGTATCCCCTAAAGGATTGTTACTGCAATAACTACCGTTAAGCGATAAAACAGAAGGAACTGGTGCCGGAATGATATTTACAAAAAAGGTGTCGGACGATTCACTAATACCATATGAATTCTGACCTTTAACTGAAATTGATACTTTGCCAATAAAATCTTCTCTGAAATTAATAGTTATGTTTTTGCTTGAAGCTGAAATGACACCAGCATCTGAGGGTATTACTTTCCATATGTATGAGGTTGCGAAAATTGAACCTGAGGTTGTATAGGTTTGGCTTCCAGGATTAACACAGAACACTTCCTTTCCTTCGGGTTTAGCAGGCTTAAGCGGATAGGTTCCCATGATAACAAGTATTCCCTTTTCATATACAAAATTATAATTACCATCCTGTCCACCAGTTGGAGTTAACTCGAACAAACCAGGAAAACTTGCGGTGGTTGCGGTGGTTTGAACAACGGGATGTACATCGATAACATTTTTATCCTCATTGAATACAAAACCTGAATATTGAATGTTAAATAAGGGATTTGCCTGTTGAAATGCTCTTTGGGAATTCTCTGCTTTTACAGTAATTAAAGCTTTATTAACCACCAACATTCTGGTAACGGATTGTTCGGCAGATTTGTAATTCTGATTACCACCCTGAGAAGCGGTTATTTTTGCTGTACCCGCACTAACAATATGAACTTTCCCGTTTATTATTTTAGCAACCGTCTGATTATCTGATGTATATGAAATAGGTAGTCCTGAACTGGCAATGGCTCCGGGATCAAAATCAGAGTCACCGTATTTTTTAGCAGGAATTGTATCAAAAACTATAATTTGAGATAATTTATCCACAAACAGGACATGGGATACTGAAGGTGCAGAGTTAAAGTTATTATCCCCCTCCTGCGAAGCTGTAATGGTTACATATCCCTGTCCATTGAGGTGGACAACTCCATTGTTAATTGAGGCCACATAATTATTATCTCCCGAAAAAGTCACCGGTAAACCGGATGTTGAAGTTGCTTCGAGTATAAAATCAGGACTCCCTGCTTTAACATTTGGAAGAGGCTTAAAGGAAATTGTTTGATTTACTTTAGCTACAGTAAGAACTTGTGAACGCTGAAAAGCTGCATTATAATATTCATCTCCAGATTGATTAGCAAGTATTGAAGTTGTTCCAGCTCCTACAATATGAATTTTATTGTTCACAATTGTTGCAACAGCAGAATTACTGCTCGAAAAAGTAATCTTCATATCGGAATTTACTGTTGCATCGGGTGAAAAATCCGCATCACCGTATACTTTGTTTGAAAGTGGATTAAAAACTATATTCTGAGAAGCTTTTTTAACGATAAGCATTTGCTTCGCAGCAACAGCACCCAAATAATTACTACTACCACCCTGACTAGCAGTAATATTGGCAATTCCAATGCCAACCATATATATCTTATTATCCACCACTACAGCTACATTGCTGTTATCGGTTGAAAATTCCACCGGCAAACCAACACTGGAGCTGGCATCAGGGGTAAAAGGCTGATCTCCGAATGACTTAACAGGTATTGGAGCAAAACTTAGTGTTTGAGTTGCCTTATTAACCTTTAAGGTTCTTGAAACGGCAATCGCAGGATAATACAAACTATTACCCTGTTGCAGAGCAAATATATTGACTGTTCCGGCTCCAACAATGTGAACTTTTCCATTTTGAATAATAGCCACCTGAATATTATCACTTATATACTGAACCGGGAGACCCGATGAGGCTGTTGCTTCAGGATCAAAATCAGCATCTCCGTATTTTTTGTCTTCCAGATTCTGAAATGTAATTGATTGTAATGCCGGTTTGATTACCAACTGCTGGGTAACGTTGGTAGCTTTAAAATAATTGCTGTTACCTTCGGATATAGCTGTAATATTGGCAATCCCAGCTGCTTTAATCTTAACTGTGCTTCCCGATATTGTTGCTACGGAAGGGTTATCCGAAACATAAGTAACCGGAATACCTGAATTAGAAGTTGCGCTTAAGTTAAAATCATCGGCTAGGTAGCTTTTTTCCGGTAAGGAATTAAACGAGATAATATTTGTTGCTTTTATAACAGTTAGTGTCTTTTGTATATCAGGAGCAGGCATATAATTATTGTTTCCGGCCTGCTTTGCGGTGATTAACGTATTTCCTACACCGGTTATATGAACAAGTCCATTAACAATAGCAGCTACAGTTGCGTTGGACGAAGTATATTCAACAACAAGACCGGAAGAAGCAGTGGCTCCGGGATTAAAATCCGGATCATCGAAGTCCTTCTGAAATAAATCACCAAAATAAATATCCTGTTCAGCTTTGGTAACGGCAAGACTTTGGGTCACAGGTAAAGCGGCATTAAAGTTCCCATTACCCGATTGTGCTGCAGTTAATATTGCAGTTCCAGAACCTGTAATATGAATTTTCCCATTTATAACTGTAGCAACAAGTGGATTATCACTCGAATACTCAATATTAAGACCGGATGTAGAAACAGCGCCGGGATCAAAGTCTTCTTCACCATATTTCTTTAATACTGGATTGGTGAATGTTAAAGTTTGATCTGCCTTATGAATGGTTAATTGACGATTTACCTGAGGAGCTGCAACATAAGAATTATTCCCTGGCTGTGAAGCAGTAATTGTTACCGTTCCGGCACCTGTGATATGTATTTTACCATTAACTATAGTGGCTTTTGCAGGATCGCTCGTTGAAAACACAACAGGCAAACCAGAACTGGAAATTGCAGGAGGCACAAAATCAGCATCTCCATAAATCTTATCAGCTAAAACATTGAAGGTAATGGTTTGATTAGTTTTATGAACGATAAAATTATGCGATATTTCGTTTGAGGGCTCATAATTAGTGTTACCCGCCTGTTTTGCAGATATTATGGTGGTTCCCATTCCAATAATATGAGCCTTTCCAAATGCAATGGTGGCAACAGCAGGATTGCTGCTTATATAAGTAACAGCAAGGCCGGAACTTGCTGTTGCACCGAGATTCACATCCGGGTCTCCCATTCCAGCTGCAGGAAGAGGATCGAACGATAAAGTTTGAGTTGCTTTTTTTATAATTAAAGGTAAAGTAACATTAGTAGCATTGTTATATAAGGAATTCCCATTCTGTTTTGCTGTTATATTTACGGTTCCCGCTGCTTTTATTGTAACCACATTTCCCGAGATGGTTGCAATATTTGTGTTGGCACTTGTAAAGGTTACCGTATTTCCTGTTGCACCTCCGGTAGCGGAGAGTGAAAAGGCAGCATCACCATATGTTTTTTCTGGAATAGGATCAAATACAATTGTTTGCGATCCTTTGTTAACGGTTAAGGTTCTGGATATTTCCGGAGCAGCATTAAAGTTGCTGTTTCCGGCCTGATTTGCTTTAATGGTTGAAGTTCCAACACCAGTTATTGTTACTGTAGAACCAATAATTGTTGCAACTGCAGGATTGGAACTTGTATAGGTTACCGGGTTACCTGAATTCCCTCCGGTTGCAGTCAATTCAAAGGGAGGAGTACCATAATTTTTAGTTATGTTACTAAAATTTCCTATAGTTTGACTTGCCTTACTTACAGTAAAATTCTTAGTTACATCCACTGCTGGATTAAAATTTGAGTTCCCAGCCTGTGAAGCAGTTATAATAACCGATCCAGCACCTACCACGGTAATAGTATTTCCCGATACAGTGGCTACATTGGTATCTGAACTGGTAAATACAACAGGATTTCCGGATCCACCCCCTGTAGCAGTAATTCCAAAAGGAGCAACACCAAAAGTTTTATTGGATATATTACTGAAAGATATAGATTGATTAGCTTTATTGATTACCAGATTTTGAGAAACATCCAGAGCTGCGTTATGATTAGTGTTTCCTGCCTGAGACGCAGTAATTGTTACTGTTCCTGCTCCAAGTATAGTAACTGTTTTACCAGTTATTGAGGCAATACTTGCATCTGAACTGGTATATGTAACCGGATTACCTGAAGTTCCACCTGTTGCCGTTAGGTTAAAAGTACCATTGCCAAATGTTTTATTAATTAAAGGATTAAAAGTTATAACCTGATCTTTTTTAATAATTGTTAAGGTCTGATTAACGCTTTGTGCCGCATAATAATCATTATTACCAGGCTGATTTGCAGTAATTATTGTTGAGCCAACTCCAACTACACGAATCTTACCACTAACAATAGTGGCTACAGAAGTATTGGAGGATGTATATACAACAGCCTGTCCGGATGTTGCGGTAGCTCCAGGAGCATAATCTGGAGTACCGTAAGGCTTATCAGCAAGAGGATTAAAAGTAATGGTTTGCGCTTTTTTAATCTTGAAATTAACGGGGTTATTGGTACTGGTTGACTTTTTATACATTATGGCAGCAGGACCGGTAGTATTATATTCAAAAACCATTACCCGGTAATCGCTAACGGCAGTAAGGCCGGTAACTGTAACCGATGTACCAGTGCCATTATATACACAATACCAGCCAGAAGTTCCTATTTGGGTTCCGGCAGTACCAAAAACACTATTGGCATTATAATTTACATTATCAACCAGGGTAGGACTACCAGTAGTTACATTTCTTTTAATAAAAACTGCACACCTGTCACCATCTCCTCTGGTCCAGGTTATTTCTGCCTGTGTGGTAGTAAGATTTGAAGAAACAACATTAGTTGCCTGAGTTGCTGGTGCAACTATTCCTGCAACACGAAAAACAGTGCTACACAATAAAAAAACATATGATAATCAGTTTATTCAACTTCTGAGTTATAATTTAATGAATTCTTCTGTATTTTTTACGATGATATCGTGAAAATGTTATTAGATAATTTTTTTTTATATGAATAAATTGAAATATCAAAAATCCTGAAATGAAACATTGCACATTATCTTATTGTAATTAAGGAATTTTGTTGCATGAGGCATTAAATATTTAGTTTGATATGTTTTAACAATGTCATGAATTCTAAGGGACTCTTTTATAAAATATTTAACTTTAGATGGCTTAATACGTACAAAGCTTTGTGTACATAACCCATCAAGTGTATTATTATGATTTTTAACAGACTAACCCGTTTACCTGCTCGGTTATTAAAATATTCTGTATTTTGCATTTTAGCTGTCTTATCATTAATGATATAAATGCGCAGGTTGACAGGGAATTTTGGTTTGCTATACCAAAAGAAACCGATGGGCACTCAACCATAACAGCTACTCAAAATGTGAGCTTCAAAATAGCAGCCATGTCTCTCGATGCCCGTGTCACAATCTCAATGCCTCAAAACCCATCATTTGCTGTAAGGACATTTACCGTTTTGGCAGGAAAGTCGCATGTGGAAGTTTTGGCTGATGATTATGTTGAATTTGCAGATATCTATAACAACAATGCTCCATTAGGAACATCATCGGTATCAGGAAAAACAAATCGTGGCATTCTCATCGAAGCCGACAATGACATAACTGTTTATTATGATTATGATAACACTCATAACAGGGATTTATTCTCGTTAAAAGGGAAGAATGCACTAGGAACAGATTTCTACACCCCTTTTCAGAATTTATGGTCTGCTTCCAATTATACACCTGGTCAGCGGGCGACAATTGAAATCGTAGCTACCGAGGACAACACCATCGTTGAAGTATACCCTACCATTACTTTTCAGGGTCGGGCCGATTCCAATCCTTTTATAATTAACCTAAACAGAGGAGAAGCATACAGTTTAGCCAGCGCAGGTAATGCAACACGAGCTGCTGGAACTTATATTCGGTCCAATAAAAAAATCTCAGTTATTACCAATGACGACTCTGTTAAAGGTGCCAATGGTGGCTGTTATGACATTCTGGGAGACCAGTTGGTACCTACCAATGTGATTGGAACCAAATACCTTGTAATGACAGGCGACAGGGTTTCGAACGGTGGTACGGATGTTACTAAAGGAGAACAAATTTTTATTACCGCTACCCAACCATCAACAACCATAACATTTTCAGACCGCAATGGAACATTACTTAAGACCACCACGCTTAATGCAGGTCAATCGGATTATTATTCGGTTGACATAAGCGATCTTGATAAAAGCTCCATCTATTTGGAATGTACCGATCCTTCCAAAAAATATTATGTATTTCATACAACAGGGATTGGTTGTGAATTGGGAGGCGCTATACTCCCTCCCATTACTGATTGTACAGGATCGAATGAAGTAACATTTTACCGTTCTGGAACTGTAGATGATATTACAGTGAATATTATGATTCCATATGATAATACAAAGGCTTTTAATGATCCAGATCAATCGCATTATTTCTTTTCATTGTATAAGGAAGATGGTTCGTCGATACCTATCCCAGGTGCATGGTTTGAACCAAACGTAGCAGCCGGGTGGGCTGTTTTAAGCATGACGCACAGAAACTTTAACACTATAACTATAGAAGACGAAGCCAGTAAAGTAGTAAATACCAGGGACTTTTTCCATCTAGGTATTACTAACGGTGAACAAAATAAAACCAACAAGTATGGTTATTTTTCTTCATTTAACCAGGCAAAAGCCGAAGTGCGGGTTGCATCCACAGAAACAAAGGAATATATAGGATGTTATGGACAAAAAATCACCTTAGTTGCGAAGGGCGGACTAGAGTACACGTGGCATTATGGATCTCCCTCAGGCCCCCCCACCTATTTAAGCGATCCGAAATCACCAACTCCCGATGTAATTGGCGCCCCTACTGGTTCGCACAATTATTATGTGGAAATACGCCAGGCTAAGTGTTTTGGTATGGATACACTTAAAGTAAACGTTACCATCCTGCCTAGAACCACAGCTTTATTTGAAGTTGACAAATCGGCTATATGCGCCATAGATACAGTGAATTTTATCAACCAAAGTCAGGAAGCACAATATTACTACTGGAAGAAACAGGTAGATAATTATCCGGCTCAAAAGTATATTCCAACTAATGACTTAAGTTTTAGTGAAATCCTGGATAATAAATCCAGTACAACTCCTGTCCGGATCAAATATACACTTACAGCCGAGCATAATCAAGGTTGTAATGATACCATTTCAAAGATAATTACGGTTTACCCCCGCATCAATGCCGACTTTTCGCCAAGTGTTGTTGAAGGATGCCACCCCTTAACTGTTGATTTTACAGATAAATCGGGTGGGAATCTTGATTTATATACCTGGGATTTCGGAGATCAGGGTTCTTCGAATGTTGCCAATCCACAACATACATTTGAGCATTATGGTGAAAATGATACAATCTACAATGTAAAACTTACAGTTAAATCACCCTATTTCTGTACTGCTGACACAACGCGCGAAATAAGAGTTTTCCCTTTTCTAAAAGCAGGATTTACAGTTGATACTGTTAGAGGCTGCAGCCCA
>JAAUTT010000173.1 GCA_012031335.1 Bacteroidales bacterium
TTCACCCATATGTTTGCCTCCTGAGAGTTCCCTTCATGAACAAGAACCCGGTATTTCAGGGTAATTGTTTCACCTTTTTTTAGGTTGGAAGAGTTCCCATCGGCAGGCCAATACATAGGAGTTGGTGAAAAGAAACCATAATCACGCGTAAACCATGGGGATGGATACCACTTATTCGATGGATGTTGCATAATTGCTATACCTTCAGTTACTCCGCCTCTGTTACCAAAACAGTCCATCCAGGAAGAGGCCTTTCCAAAAGTAGCTTTTTCACCGGATGCACCTTCAGCATTAATCATGGTTCCCCCATTAGTAACTGCCAGTGCAGGATCTATCCTACCCGAAAAGAGTGAGTGATTGGTTTTCTCAATCACAACATCCAAAAGCATTTCCAGGGTTATTTCGAAATCTATTTGAAATAATTCTTTGGATGGAGCTGTAAATATTATTTTCCGGATATCCTTAACCGGAGAAAGTGCTCCGGGTCTTTTCCAGATACACTCATTCACGATTACCACCCGGGGACCATCATTTTCGATAATGTCTTCGCGAAGTGAAAGAATTTGTCCGCGATCGAGGCCTTCCTGCCAATAATTGCCTCCGTTCACCTTGTCGCAACCAAAGAACAAAGAGCTATGATGCGGATAAGTACCATTCTCATTGAAGTAACTCCTGCTCCTGAAGGTCCGTTGACAGGATAAAAGAAGGGATATTTTTCTTCGGCAGAAAAAATATAACTGGTAAAAAATAAATTATCGATAGATATATCGATTTTAGATCCTTTTTTTGTGGCAGAGATTTTGGATTGGGCATAAATAGTGTGAGAATAAAAAAGAAATAAACTTACAACCAATATCCTAGATACCATATTTAAAAGAATAAAAGAGGATACCCCAAAACCAGGGTATCCTCTCATTTAACATTAGAAATAATTTAATAACCAGGATTTTGCTCTTCTGAATAAGATCCGGGATTAACTAAACGGTCTATATGAACTGCCTGAGGTATTGGACGAAGTTTATGATATTCGGCTAAACCTGAGGCTTTCGGGTTATATGCTTTAACCCTTTCATAAAATTTACCACATCTCACCAGGTCAAACCAACGATGATGTTCTCCTAATAATTCCCTCATTCTTTCATCGAGAATAAAGTTTACAATTTTTTCAGGGGAATTAATGTCAACTTCGGAAATAAGCATATCATTTTCTGTGCTGGAGTTAAGCATAGCAGGATCACCATTCTCAACAGTTAAGAATTCCTTTGGTTTTTTTTCATCTAATTTGTAGGCAGCTCTTTTACGAACTATATTTATGTACTCAACTGCTTTTGTATAATTTCCTTTCCGTCCGTGAGCCTCAGCAGCAATCAATAGTGTTTCTGCATATCTGAATACAAAGAAATCACGTCCTCCCTGCTCAACAACAACAGTTTCACGATGCGGATCAGTGAATTTATTAAGTGAGGGATACTCCTTTTCAGAATATGAATCACGAACAAAGCCGCTTCCATCATCCTTTTGAACACTTTTTGGATACCAAGTATACGATTTAGATGTAACTAAAGCATTTTTCACATTCTTATCCAATGTTATATAAATAGCAGTATCTCCAACCTTAAATTTAGGTGTACCATCTCCTTTTTTCGGAATTGTGGCTGCATTGTTGCTATAATACGCCATCTTAAATTCCTTATAAAACGGGAGTCAATTTTCCTATTATAATTATCTATAGTATAATCAGTTGGCATTAATCGTTTCCATGGACGACCATTTGCTATATCTCTCAACATTCCGGGTTTGGTATCGTATTCCATTAAAAAATATAAATGACAACGATTTCCACTACCACGAAGAAGCGGATCAAGGCTGTTTTGAACGGAAAAAATTACCTCCTTTGAATTAGGGTTATCTGCCTTATTTGACATGTAAAAATTAAAAATTGAGGAATAATCAGCTTCCAAGGCATATTTTCCTGAATTTATTATTGCTTCTGAATGAACTATGGCAGAATCGAGATCACCTGGTTGGGCACCCCTGATATCAACTTCTGCGCTAGCACGTGTTAAATACACCAAAGCAAGCAAATGATCTGCAGCACCTTTTGTGGCCCGACCGTAATTGGACTGCGTTGCAGGTAGCTTTGAAACGGCAATGTTTAGGTCAGAAATAATCTGTTCATAAATTTCGGCAACGGGTGCACGTTTAAACTCCCTTTCAGGTGCAGTTGTTCCATTTAATTTTAATGGTATACTACCATACTGACGCAATAAGGTAAAATAATAGAAGGCCCTCATATAATAAGCTTCTCCCATTCTTATTTCCTGTGTAGCAGAACTTACAAATTTTACTTTTGGCATATTATCAATAACAGTATTGCAAATATTTATACCCAAATAAAATTGTGTCCATAATTCATTTGCAAAAGATGCAAAAGGGTTTAAATCAGTTGTATAATAGTTAAAGAATTTATGACTCCCATCGGCACCGTTCATGTATTCATCGGTACCAAGCTCTGTCATTGTCATTCCTCTTTCATGGCCATAAAATTCCTTTAATTGTGAATAGGCTGCATTTAAACCATCAGATATTCCTTTTTCAGTGGAATAGTAATCATATCCTGCTTTTGAGACCATCTCCTCTTCGAGGTATTTATCGCAAGCTGTTGCAATAAAACCTAATCCAAGAATTAATGAAAATATTTTAATTTTCATAAGTATATTTTTTAATGTTTATTTAAATACAATTAAAATGTTACGTTAACGCCAACCATATATAGTTTGGTGCTTGGTGTATCAATTCCTCCGATTCCTTCAGGATCAAGACCTTTAAAGCTTGTCCAGGTTTTTGGATTTTGAGCTGTCACATACATTCTTAGATTTTGCATTCTCAACTTTGAAGTAACCTTACTTGGGAAATTATAAGCAAAAGTTATATTTCTGAGTTTTGTAAAGGATGCATCCACAAATCGGTAGGAGTTACGATATTCAGGAAATTCCTGATCGGCAAATGGCTGAGGATGTGTAGCATTAGCTCTATTAGGGTCAGTTGGTTGCCAGAAATGAACATCGAGATTTCTGTAACGTCCAAATAAATTCATTCTGTCGCCCAATACACTTGCTTCGGTCATCTGTCCCTGGCGTGTATAAAGAAAGAATGAAAATTCAAATCCTTTAAATGAAAAAGTATTTCCCCAGCTACCGGTCCAGTCAGGTACATCACTGCCTAATATTTGACGGTCATTTGCATTGATAACTGTATCTCCGTTTAAATCTTCAACTCTAATTTTCCCAGCTGCAAATTTATGCCCTTTGCTATTAAAAAGTTTCATTATTGAACTATCCTGAGGTGTATCCTGCCATATTCCGTCAAGTTTATAGTCATGATAAGTTTTGATGGGTTGTCCAATAAACCATTTATTTCCTACATCATCCTTTTTACCACCATACAATTCCATTATTTCTTCTTTATTTTTATACCACATAAGATCGGTTGTCCATTTAAATCCTGATGGTGTATTCAAAATAACAGCAGATACCTGCACTTCCACACCTGTATTGCGTGTAGCGCCTACATTACTTAACATCAGGTTAAAACCCGATTCGGTTGGTAATTGCATTTCCATTAGCAAATCGTCAGTATTTGAACGATATGCATCAATAGTACCGGTAATTCTATTGTCAAATAGCCCAAAATCCAAAGCAATATTGGTTGAAGAAGTGGTCTCCCATTTTAGATCAGGATTTGGAATAGTATTAGGACGATATCCATATGCAGGACTGCCATTCCACTCATATTGCGTACGACCTAATTCACCCAGTGTTTGATATGCACTGATTGATGAATTCCCAGTTACTCCATATCCACCACGCAATTTCAAATCACTGAGGAAAGAAATATTCTGCATAAAGTTTTCTTTACCGATTTTCCAGGCCAAAGCTACAGCGGGGAAAAAATCATACTTATGACCTTCGGCAAGCATCGATGCACCATCTTGGCGACCAGTAATGGTTATTAAATATTTGTCGTTATATGAGTAGTTTAAACGACCCATAAAGGATGCAAGCCGTTGAGTCCATAATTCACTACCAAAACTGTTTATAGTAGCAGCAGTTCCAATGTTATACCATTTTTGGCTTTCATATGGTAGGTCAAAAGCTGTTATTTCGGATTTTTCGAAACGCTCTTCCTGAATACTTTGCATAGCAGTAAGGGTGATGTTATGCTTTTCTCCAATAGTTTTGTTATAGGTTAGAATATTTTCAAGTACATAATTCCACCGTTGATCCTGATAGTATCTACCATAAGGACTGGATCCCTGACGATTGCTGCTCAAAGCGGCCTGAAATTCACCATTTCGGTATTGACCGAAATCCGGACCAAAGTTAATGCGGTAAGTCAAATCTTTGAATGGTTTAAGCTCAGTATAAATAGCAGACAAAAAAACGAACCCCTTTCGTTTCTTTTCGTTTAATACACCATCTATATCATTAAGTGGTGTGAAAATTAATGCATCATTACCAGGTTTAAAAATTACATTACCCTCAGCATCATAAGGGATAGCGAGGGGTAACATATTGGTAGCTGAACCATAAAGGTTACTTCCATAATTTTGTTTTGAATACGAATAATTAGTAGAAGCTCCAACCTTTAACCAATCTGTAATGGCGTGATCCAGATTTAAACGAAGCGTATAACGCTGGTAATCCTGCCCTTTTATCACACCCTCTTCGCCAAAACTGGTAGCTGCAAATAAAACTTTGGTTTTTCAGTACCACCAGATACGCTTAACTGATGATTTTGAGTCAACCCTTTTCTCAAAACAAGAGATTCCCAGTCGGTGGATCTAACTTTTTCAGGATGATATATAGGTACACCATTTGCATCTCGTTTTACAACTGTTTTTGCTTCATCTTCCCACTCATAACCCATCGATACAGATTCCCATAAATTCGGATCCTGCTTGAAAATCCCATTCGCATCAAAATAATCATAAAAAGGATCTGAATATGGAGATTTATAATACTTTTATTGTTATTACGATAAGCTTCGCGTTTTTGCTCTGCATATTCGGCACCATCTTCAAAATCGATGCGATTTGCTATCTCGTTTACGCCCACGTAACCATCGTAAGTAACTGAAGTTTTTCCAGCTTTACCTCTTTTTGTCTGAATTAAAACAACTCCGTTTGCTGCACGCGAACCATAAATAGCTGTAGCAGAGGCATCCTTAAGAATTTCCATACTTTCAATATCGGTCGGATTTATATCTCCTAATTGAGCATTACTTGTTGGAATTCCATCAATAACGTAAAGTGGGTCATTTGAAGCTTTAAACGAGCGACGGCCTCGGATTAATACTGACGCTCCTTCACCAGGACGACGATTGCCATAATTTACATCAACACCTGCCGCTCTTCCCTGTAAGGCCTGACGGAAATCGTTTACTGGCACAGACTTTATCTTTTCGGCAGTTACAGAAGATACTGCACCTGTAATATCACTTTTCCTGGCTGTACCAATAGCCAATAACCACAATTTCGTCTAATGACTGAACATCAGGAATCAAGGAAACATCAATCACGTTGCGACCTCCAACCGGAACTTTTTCGGTGACATATCCAATAAAAGAAAATATAATTGTGGCGTTCGCATCAGGAACGGAAATTGAATATTTTCCTGAAATATCTGAAATAGTTCCTACGGTAGAACCTTCAACCACAACATTTACTCCAACTAATGGTTCTTTGGTTTGGGCATCGAAAATAGTTCCAGATACTGTTATTTTCTGAATAGATGTTACCGGGGCAATTACCACCAGGTTATTTCCAATACCTTATAGGTTACATCGGCCTTATTAAATACAATGGCAAGCACATCTTCTATGGTCTTGTCATCAGCTGTAAGTGTAATAGACCGGTTTAAATCGGTAAACTCATCGTTATAAAAAAACCTGAACGACGATTGCTTTTCGATTGATTTTAGTACATCCCGTACTGTTTTGTCTTTCAGATCCAGGTTAAGCAGCGTATTCTGAGAATAAACCGAACCAGACACACTAAGCGTTAACAGGCATGTTAGAAGCAAAGTTATTTTCATAATCAATAGTAGTTTTTTAAGAAAAGGAGACAAAAAGACATACTTTTCCCAATAATGTTTTTTTTCATACATTTGCAGTGTTAGAATTAATAAATATTTCTTTCAAAAAAGACTTAAGGAGGGGGTAGGTGCGAACTACTTCCTCTTTTTTTAATCATTAGGGTGGACTCATAATTTCATTAGTTTTAGTTAGTTTTTAAGTTTATTCTTTCCTTGTAGTGATTATTCTTTCAAAATTTTGTTTTACAGAATGATCCAATTTTAAATAGACTGAATCCTTCACAATACTATAGCGAAGAGGCGCAGTATACCTTAATGCATCCATGATTTGTTCAATGGTTTCATTCTGTAATATCCCCGAAAATTTATACTGTTCCAGGCCATCATTATTAAAATGGATGTTTATATTATAACGCCTCTCCAGCATAGGAGCCAGACACTTAAGGGTAAGGCCTTCAATAATCCACTTATCGCTTTTCCAGGATGTATAAAGCTCTGTATTAACTTCAGATTCAACCCTTATGTTTTTTACGGCAAAACTTATCTTTTTTAATTCCTCTTTTGGTCGTGGTAGTGATAGTGAATCGGCATAACCATCTTTAAAAAATACAAGTTTTTCATGTGGTTTTATCTTAATCTGTCTGTTTACTCCATTTTCATTTTTCTTAAGAACCTGAACATCAATAATTCCTTCCTCGAGTGTTGTAGTTATAATTCTTTCTTCAGGATAAGCTTTTACATTAAACCGGGTACCCAACGCCCTGATAAGTAATTCGGAGGTGTGCACCCGAAAAGGTTTTTCCTTATTGGTTACAACATTAAAATAAGCTTCACCGGTAAGATATACATTCCGTTCATTTTGGTTGAAATCGTCAGTATAGGTTAACTTACTTCCTGCATTAAGCCAAACAATTGTTCCGTCGGGTAGTTTAAGGGAGCTTTTGGATCCTTTGGGCACGTTATATTCAGTTGTAAGTGCTAATCTCTCAACCGGTTTCATTAACATCCAGGTAAGGGCCGAACCCAGGCCTAACATCAACAATAAACCAGCAGCATATCTTAACCATTGGTACTTATTTTCTCTAATTTTTCTTTTTTAATTATTTATTTATATTAAATTTGTTTCCACCTTAAGAATAACATACCTTGAATTATAAAACCAACTCTTTTAAAACTTTTATGTGTAAAAATGTTTGAATTAATTTATAATACTTATTAATTTAATAAATTATTCTAATTTAACTATGGTAGAACGTGGTTCAACAGTTCGTATTTTAAGAGAAGAATCTTATTGGTTTAATGATACTGGTACAGTTGCAACAGTAGATCAAAGTGGTATTCGCTATCCAGTAGTTGTAAGATTTGAAAAAGTTAATTATAGTGGAACAAATACAAATAATTTTGCGATTGATGAATTAGTTGTTGTAGAAAAAGGTAAATAGTTGAAAATCTTATAATTATTTAACTATTCATAATTATTTAAATTATGGATAGTTATTAAGGTTGTTTAAGTTTCCATATCGGGTAGGCTCCGAGGTTCATAGTAACTGAGTTCGATTCTCTGTGTATATGCTGTGCTCTATTACACAAAAAGGGATATGCGCTCTATTGGTCGAAGCGATTGTTGATTAGTAATCCTACTGATTTAACTTATAAGGTTTATACTATTATAAATTTAATTTCAAAACCATCACATAAAAAATACATGCTTCCACGTATAGATGACTAAACAGATATTAATTTGGTTAATAAATATTCATTAGTAAAAGAAGATTTGGTTAAAGCCTCACTAGGAGTTATAGTTGGTTCTTTTCTATTGGGGAGTAGCAAGAGAAGT
>JAAUTT010000174.1 GCA_012031335.1 Bacteroidales bacterium
TCAGCCCCGGCACCATAACCCTTGATAATCATTGGTTGCTCATAATAACGTTCAGTGGTAAGGGTAATAATATTATTGCTTCCCTCCAGATGGTAAAAAGGGATGATCGGACGACACTTCTTTTAAGGCAATGGAAGGTTTTCCATGATCGAGTGAAGCAACAAACCGCCATTTTTTATTTTCACTTTCAAGCACTTTTCTTCTTTTTTCAAAATCTGCATCATAATCTTTTACCTTCAGCCAAAAATCATCCAGGGAACCCGTAAAACATTCGTCGGGCAGAAAGGTATTAATTTCGACTTCGTCTCTTTCGGTTGTATAGCCCGATTCCCGGGCAAGGATAAGAAGTTTCCGCACAACATCGGTGCCGCTCAGGTCAATTCTGGGATCGGGCTCCGAATAACCTTTTTCTTTGGCCAGTTGAATGGTTTTACTTAAAGGTACATCATTGCTTAGGGTATTAAAGATAAAGTTCAAAGTACCGGAAACAACTGCTTCAATTTTAAGAATTTTATCACCACTCCGGATCAGGTCGTTAATGGTATTGATAATAGGTAATCCGGCACCTACATTGGTTTCGAACATAAAACGTACTCCTTTCTTTTGGCCTTACTTTTCAGATGGCTGTAAACGGAGTATTCGGACGAACATGCAATTTTATTGGCAGTAACAACCGAAATATAATAATCGAAAACCTTGTGATAAATCGAAGAAACATTTTCATTGGCAGTACAATCGATTAAAACACTGTTGCGCAGATTAAGCTTTGCCATTTGCATTACAAAATCGTCGATTACATAAGGAACGCTTTCTTCAGCAAATTCCTCCCTGTATTTTCAAGGTCAATTCCATCATCTTTTATCAGCATCCTGCGCGAGTTTGCGATACCGACTACATTAATTTTCAATCGGTGATCTTCCAGCAGGCTGTTTTGCTGACGCAATATCTGGTTTAACAAACTGCTGCCCACATTCCCGATTCCCACCAGAAAAAGATGCAGCTCCTTGAAATGCGAAAGAAAGAAACCTTCGTGAATAGAATTCAAAGCCTTCCGCAAGCTTATTTTTCGAATTACAACAGAAATATTAAGCTCCGACGAGCCTTGTGCGGTAGCAATTACACTAACCCCATTTCTTGCAAGGGAAGAAAAGAGTCCCGAAGATATCCCTGGGGTATTTTTCATTCTTTCGCCCACGATAGCAATAATCGAAAGATCATCTTCCATGGTTATTTTGATTTCATTCCGGATATATACTTCCGTTTGAAATTCTTCTTCAATGGCTTCCTTGGCTTTGGGCGCATCTAAAGGACTTACGGCAACACTGATAGAATATTCGGAAGATGCTTGTGTAATAAGGATAACATTCGATTTACTCTTGGCCAGTGCCCTGAAAACTCTCATGGAAATACCCGAAACACCTACCATTCCCGCACCCTGAATGGTGATCATAGAAATATCGTCGATAGACGAGATGCCTTTAATCGGGGCATTGATATTGCTTTCGAGGTTATTGCCAATATAAGTGCCTTTTGCCTGAGGGTTAAAAGTATTTTTTATGGCAACCGGGATATTTTTTTTATAAACCGGATGAATTGTAGGCGTATAAACAACCTTAGCACCAAAATGCGAAAGTTCGATAGCCTACTGCATAAGTTAGGGGTATCAATTGCATAAGCTTTTGGAACCTTACGGGGATCAGCAGTCATAAAGCCATCCACATCGGTCCAGATTTCGAGAACACTGGCATTCAGAGCAGCGGCAACGATAGCTGCAGTATAATCCGAACCACCTCGTCCCAGGGTGGTTGTTTCATCTGTTTCGTTACGGGCAATAAAACCAGGAATAACAGGTATATAATCGAGTATTGAAAAGTGACGTGAAATCAAATCGTCAGTTAAGTCAAAATCCACTTTTGCATTACCATAATTGGAATTAGTGCGAATAAAAGTACGGGAATCGTGAAACCTGCCTTTATTTATCACATGCGATAAAATATAGGCCGAAAGGTGTTCACCGAAGCTTAAAATAAAATCGCTGGTTTAGGGGTAAGATCTTTTAACAGGTAAACACCGTTCAAAATGTCTTCAAGTTCATTTACAAGAAGTTTTACCTGTGCCAGAATCGAGCTTTGAATGCGTGGATCGATAAGTTCGCGCACTGCCGACAAATGGCGAAGTTCGAGCTGGGAAAGTTCAGTGTGGTAAGTATCATCCCGCTCTACAGCCATTCTGGACATTCGGATTAATTGGTCTGTGACTCCCTGAAATGCTGAAACTACAACTATGCAGCTTTCCTGCTGCGATCCAACAATGTCTTTAACCAATCGGATTCTGTCGGGACTACCCACCGAAGAACCTCCGAATTTTAATACTTTCATAAACTTACTTTTTAAAAATTAAACATAAAAAAAGCGGCCGGACCACTGAACATCCAGCCGCCGGTATACAAATTATCTATTACGATTTTTAGTGATTGCCAGGCTGGAAACTCCCCTTTGTGAACATGACCATAGAACGGCTGCGTGTTCGCATCGTTGTAACGGTAGTTACTGTAAGGTTAAAACTTGTTGTTTCCATCTGAATGAATAATGATTATAAAAATCTTGTTACCATTGCTGATAACAAGATTTTGCTAAATAAAGAAAAATTCCTGAATAAAAAAAGAATTATTCCATTGATTAATAATTTGAGCCAATGCGAAGTCTTCCGAACCTTTACCACTTGATTGAAAACGCTGGGAAATTTTACTTAAAAAGTAATTAAGGCGCTTTCAGCAGTAACTGTAGGGTCAACTTTCTTGATCAAACCCTGCAATACTTTACCAGGACCAACTTCCACGAATTCCTTTGCACCTCCGGCAACCATATTTTTAGCTGTCTGAGTCCACCGAACAGGAGCTGTAAGCTGATCGATAAGATTTTTTTGTATGACTTTAGGATCGGTTGTTGGAAGCGCATTTACATTTTGGTAAACCGGACAAAGGGGAGTACTGAATGTAGTTTCGCTGATTGCTTTTCGAGTTCCACACGGGCTGGTTCCATAAGGGGTGAGTGAAAAGCTCCACCTACAGGAAGTTTTAAAGCACGTTTGGCTCCTCTTTCTTTCAACTTCTCGCAGGCAGCATCTATGCCTTCGTTACTTCCTGAAATCACGAGCTGACCGGGACAGTTGTAATTTGCAGCAACAACAACTTCATCAATCGAGGCACAAACTTCTTCAACAATGGCATCGTCGAGGCCAAGTACAGCAGCCATTGTCGACGGACGTGCTTCGCAGGCCTTTTGCATGGCCATGGCTCGTTTCGAAACAAGTACCAATCCATCTTCGAATAATAAGGTTCCATTGGCTACCAGAGCAGAAAACTCTCCGAGAGAGTGCCCGGCAACCATATCAGGTTTAAAATTTTCGCCCAATACTTTGGCCATAATAACCGAATGAAGAAATATTGCGGGTTGGGTTACTTTGGTTTGTTTCAGATCTTCGTCAGTACCTGCAAACATAAGGTCGGTAATGCGGAAGCCCAGGATCTGGTTCGCTTTTTCAAAAAGGTCTTTTGCAAGAGGAGAATTGTCGTATAAATCTTTTCCCATTCCTACAAATTGTGCTCCCTGTCCGGGGAATACGTAAGCTTTCATCCGTTTAAATTTAATTAATATTAATTCTACAGTCTAAATTTGAACCGCAAAAATAAGGAGATATGTCAGAAATTAAACCAACAGCATCAAAAATTATAATTCTTCTGTACATCAGAAGTTAATACCAAAGTTATTTCAGGCTATGCAGGTATTCCTTTAAATCTTCGTAACGGTTCGAAAGTGGTGTTGTTTTACTTTGTCCTTCAATAAATTTCTGAAGTTTCAGAGGAATTTCTATTTTCCTGCCTATAATAGGCTCAACATTATCGAGGAATTTGGCAGGATGGGCAGTTTCGAGGAAAACCCCGTGTCCTGAATGCGACGACATATAATTTTTTAATGCTGCATAACCAATAGCGCCATGAGGGTCGAGCAAATAACCCTGCTTTTCGAGCGTTTCTTTTACAATAGCTTTAACTTCGGTATCGGTAAACCTGTAACCGGTTATTTCCTTAGCAATGGCATCGTGCGAATGATTAAACATATGAGCTATCCGCACAAAATTACTGGGATTACCCACATCCATGGCATTTGAAAGAGTAGAAACCGATGCACGGGGTTCAAAAACAGAGGTTTCGAGATATTGGGGTACAATATCGTTAATATTTGTTGCTGCAATAAAATGTTTAATAGGGATACCCATTGCTTTGGCAAACAATCCTGCTGTAAGATTACCAAAGTTACCGCTTGGAACAGCTACTATGACTTCGGGATTTATAGCAGAAATTTGCGAATAAGCATAAGCATAATAAAAGGATTGTGGAATGAGTCTGCCGAGGTTTATTGAATTCGCCGAGGTTAAAACCAACCGGTTATGAAAATCCTTATCAAGAAAGGCCTGTTTAACAAGCCGCTGACAGTCGTCGAAAGTTCCTTCCACTTCGAGGGCTGTTATATTTTTACCGAGAGTTGTAAACTGCTTTTCCTGGATCTTGGTAACCAGTCCTTTGGGAAAAAGTACATGAACCTTAATACCCGGTACACCGAGAAAACCATTGGCCACTGCACTGCCAGTATCGCCCGATGTGGCTACAAGAACATGAATTTCCTGATCCATATCTTTAGTAAAATAGGCAAGAACACGAGCCATAAAACGTGCTCCAAAATCTTTGAAAGCAAGCGTAGGTCCATGAAAAAGCTCCAATACCGAAATGTTATCCTGAATTGAGACCAATGGAACATCAAAATTCAAGGCTTCAGCAATAATTCTGTGCAAATGGTCGCCAGTAATATCTTCTTCCATAAAAGGTCTTGCCATTTCAAAAGCCATTTCCTGAAAAGACAATTGCTGAATTTTATCCAAAACCTCTCCTGATAAACGAGGCATTTTAACCGGCATATATAATCCGTTATCGTCTGCAAGACCTTTCAATACAGCATCTTTGAGACCAACAACTTCATTGGGATTATTTGTACTGCAAAACTTCATTTTAATAAATTTTAAGGGCGCAAATATACAAAATATGCTGTTGAATGATAAAAGTCATCATTCAGATTCCATTTCATTATTTTTTTATTCAAAACGGATAGATGGAATAAATCTTTAAGATCAAATGACTTGATAATTGAATAATATCATGCATTCAAATCATTATTTGCTTCTGCTTTTTACTTTTAGGTATTACAGTTACGATACTTACAATTTTTTAAGTGTAAAATATATTATTAAAACGAAAAATTAGATAATTTTATCGCATCGCTTAAGTGCCTAAAAAACATAAACAAACAATATTAAAAATGGACATTCCCTTTGTAGATCAACTACTTGTTAATAACATCAAAAAAGGGGATGTTAGTTCGTTTGAAATAGTATTTAAGCGATATTATAAAAAACTATGTGTTTATGCTGAAGATTTTGTAAAGGAAAAATCTATGGCCGAAGAAATTGTTTCGGACATTTTTTATAAATTATGGGAGAACAGGGAGAATATTCACATTTCGGGATCGATTCAGGCATACCTTTTTGCAAGTGTACACAACAATAGTATTAAATATCTCGAACATTTAAAGGTTTTAAAAAGGTACAACGAATTTGCAACCAAAGCACTTCAAAACCAGGAGTTATTAAACGTCTCAGGAAGTTACCCCATTGCAAACCTTATTTCCAAAGAAATTGAAGCTGATATTAATAAGGCTATTGAAGCTTTGCCCGATCAATGTAAACAGATTTTCTGCATGCATCGTTTTAAAGATCTCAGTTATGAAGAAATTGCACAGAAAATGGATTTATCTATAAATACTGTCAGAACTCAAATGATGAGAGCATTGAAAAAGCTCAGGGAAAGTCTCAAGGAATATCTTCCTTGCTTTGTTTTTCTAATACTCAACATTTTTTAAGCATGGAAGAAAATTTACACGATAATATCCCTGAACAAATACCCGATATCTTTTCGCAAGGGTTAAATCCTGCAGACCGGGAACAAATAAATACCTGGATTTCGGAAAATACGGATAATAAAAAACTCTTATCGGAATTTTCTGCCATATGGTCGGCGGCAGGTATAGCAGGAAAAACTGATGAATACGACGAAAATAAAAGCCTGGGACAGATTTAAACCAGGAATGAAAACAGATGAACCTGAAACCAGATCCAACTGGTGGAAATATGCTGCAACAGCTGTAATTTTTACCATGTTAGGATCCTTCTTATATTACTATTTTTCTAACCTACCCACACCTGTTAAACTTACCTATCAGGAGATTTTTGTACCCTATGGCTCTACCTCAAGGATTATACTTCCCGATGGTTCATCGGTATGGCTTAATGCCGGAAGTTTCTTAAAATACAATAATAATTACAATGTTACCAACCGCAATGTTTTTGTAAAAGGGGAAGCCTTTTTTGAAGTTGAAAAGAATGGTGAACTAAATTTCGTTGTGACAACTCCGGGAATGGAAGTGAAGGCAGTAGGTACCAAATTCAATGTAAAAGCATACCCTGAAGAAAAAACTGTTACAGCAGCGGTGGTAGAAGGCAAAATTGAAGTTCAAAGCTTAATGCAAAGCGGTAAAAAGTCGGGTGAATTATTACTTTCATCAAATCAGGCGGTATCTCTCGAAAAAGAATACACAGAACCGCCTTTGTCAGATCCTCAGAAAATCAGAACAGGCAAAGAAAAAGAAATAATTAACCAGATAAATCCTTCCAAAATACTCCGGATTGAAAATCAGATTAATGTCGAATCGCTGATTATGTGGCGTAATGGAATATTAATTATTGAGCGCGAAAACTGGGTTCACTCGCAGTCAAACTCGAACGAAGGTATAATGTTAAAATACAATTCCTGGATGAAAGTCTTAAAAATTACGTATTTAGCGGAATCTTAAAAGACGAAACCTTCGAACAGGTAATTGATGTAATACGACTCACTTCTCCGGTAAAATTTACAATTGAGGGCAACTCTGTACAATTAATGGAAGATAAGTCCCTGAGAAACAAAATAAAATAATTATTTTAAAAATAATTAAATTTTTGTCACATTTCTTTCAGGACTTCCGGTCTTATATCTAAAACAAGATAAAGTTGCCGGAAAATTACACTGATATCGAAAAGGCTTTGCTCGACTACCTGGATGGGACAACCAGTGAGGACGATTTACTTTCCTTGCAGGAGTGGCTTAAGCAATCCGGAAATCAGAAAGAGTTAAATAATATTCATGATATTTATCTGGCATCTTCAATCCTCAAATCCGATTCCATTTATGATCCGGAAAATGCCTGGGCAGCATTCCGGAAAGTCAATTTAAAGAAAACCGGCAAAAACAAGAATTCCATTATAAAGCTTTATGGGTGGTCCATAAAGGTAGCTGCTGTTTTACTCATCGTAATCGCAGGGACCTTTTTTATTTACAAGCAGCTTAGAATAAAAACGAGTGTACCCGAAACTACTTTCTCGGAATTTAATGTGCCACGTGGCTCCCGGTCGCATATCTTTCTTCCTGACGGAACTTCAGTATGGTTAAATGCAGAAAGTTCACTTAAATTCAGCCAAAGTTTCGGTAAAAATCAGCGCGACATAATCCTTTCAGGGGAAGCTTTTTTTGATGTTGTCAGGAATGAGAAAATTCCTTTTGTTGTAAAAGCCAAAAATACAATAGTTAAGGTTTTAGGTACCTCATTTAACATCAAGGCCTATCCTGACGAAAACTTTGTTGAAACTACCGTTGTGCGGGGCAAAGTACAGGTATCATCTCCCGAAATCAAAAACGACAGCCTTCAGCAAGTTACATTAACAGCAAACCAAAAAGTGAAAATCACAGGAGATATATCGGTTGTAGAAAATACTACGGATAT
>JAAUTT010000175.1 GCA_012031335.1 Bacteroidales bacterium
TTAATTTTGCCGGCAATTTTATAATAATTAAAGACTGCATGGGCTTTGAAAACAATATAAAATCCCGAAAAATTAAAATGAGCAAGAAAGTAGAAGGCAGCGATTAAATCGAGTACAACACGAATTACATAAACCTTAAACTGCAATTTTTTGGGTAAATTTTTGTAAAGTACAATTAAATTATTTCTGAAATTCAGGTAAGATTTTTTGGACTATATTTAGGCAATGTACCTCCCCCGAGGTGATAAACCACAGATGATGATGTCATTAAAACTTTGTAATTCAGATGGTGTAGTCTCCAGCAAAAGTCAATTTCTTCCATATGTGCAAACAATACATCGTCCAGTCCGCCAAGCTGATGATATAAGCTCGACCGAACAGCAATACAAGCACCTGTAGCCCAGAAAATTTCATGAACTCCATCATATTGACCGGCATCCTTTTCGAGGGTATGAAAAACGCGGCCTCGGCAAAACGGGTAGCCATATTTATCTATAAATCCACCGGCAGCCCCGGCATACTCAAATTCCTGATGGTTATAATAAGATAACATTTTTGGCATCACTGCTCCCACGTCAGAACGGCTATCAAGAATCTTTAATAAAGGAGTATCCCAGCCGGGTGTTACTTCCACATCTGAATTGAGAAGAATATAATATTCGGCCTCAATCAGTGAAAGAGATTTATTGTAACCACCTGTGAATCCGTAATTTTTATCGAGCCGTATTACCTTTATTTGAGGAAATTCATCTTCAAGATATTCGAGAGAACCATCAGTTGATGCATTATCAGCTATAATAATTTCTGAATGTGAAGAGGTGTTTTTAATGGCAAGAGGTAGAAATTCCCGTAAAAAATGAACTCCATTCCAATTTAAAATAACAATAGCACATTTAAGCATCGGTTCCGGATTTTGGTTCATAAATATCGGGTTTTCTTTTCCAGCGCCGATGAGACCATAACCAACACTCGGGCTGATTATTGATATCTTCTTCCAGAAAACGCACATGAGCTTCGGTTATTTCGAAAGGTTTAAGCTGTGCAGGATTATCTGTAATTGGAATAATTTCGAGTTCATAGAAGCCTCTTTTTATTTTATGAAGCCTGAAATAACATACCGGTAAATTCATTTTTACGGCCATTTTCTCAATGCCAACAAAAATAGGCGTATCCTGATTAAGAAACTTTGTCCAATAATGAATATCTTTTTTTAAAGGAGACTGATCGGATATAAAACAAAAAAAAGCACGTGAATCCGATTTCTTCCAGTTATTAAGATAGCGAAACGTTTGACTGGTTGAGACAAGGATACTTCCGCTAATTGATCTTAATTTAAGCATGAGTCGGTCGAAACTTTTGTTGTGAAGAGTTTTATAAATTGAAACAATCTGAAAGCCGGGAGGTCGGGTAAGAGATGAAATCCATTCCCAATTATTAAAATGCCCCATTGCCGTAAGAATTAATTTATGCTCTTTATACAAATTATCCAGTATTTCCGGATTTTGTATTTTAATTCGCATTCGACGCTCCTCTTCGGTAAATTGAAGCTGTTTTATTGTTTCGACAAAAAGATCGCATAAATGTTTATAGAATTTTTTAGCTATTTGGGCTATCTCAGTTTCGCTTTTTTCGGGAAAGGAATTTTTCAGATTGGTAAAAACAGTTTCCTTCCTGTATCTTACAATATAAAAGATAATATAATAATTAATATCAGAAATAATATAGAGAACCCTTAAGGGTAAAATCGCAATCAGAAAGGATAAAGCATATAACAAATAATAGGCAAGCGATTTCATTATTTAGTTAAGTTTTGAGCTGACAATCTTTCTGAATTCATTATTTACAAGCGAATTAGCTGCAATTATTTCTCTTCCAAAAAGAAAATTATCACCACCTGAGAAATCGGTTACTGTTCCCCCAGCCTGTTTTACCAGGAAGGCACCTGCGGCAACATCCCATGGGTTTAAACTGTGTTCGAAAAAGATATCAAACCTGCCGCATGCAACATAGGCCAGGTCGGTAGCGGCAGAGCCCAGTCTTCTGATACCTTGGGATTTTTGAACCAGTTCTTCAATAATCGCAAGATATGGCTTCAGAATTTCAAAATCATAATAAGGAAAGCCTGTGGCAATCAAGGAATCGCTAACAGTTTGGCCTTTGAAACATGAATTTCGTTCCCGTTCAAATAAGCTTTTCCACCTTTATAACTATAAAAACATTCGTTGGAATTAAGCTCGAGAACAATTCCGATAACTGTATCATTATTTTCCTGAAGTGCAACGCTAATGGCAAAAACAGGCAATTTGTGAATGAAATTTGTAGTTCCGTCGAGTGGGTCGATTATCCAGTTATATCTAACACCTTTCAGGTTAATTGTTTCCTCCTCGGTAATAAACCCCGATTCGGGCACAATAGCCAGTAAGCCTTCAACAAGTTTTTCTTCAGCCTTTTTATCAACATAGGTAACAAAGCTGTTAAGGCTTTTTGTTTCAATGTCGGTAGAGGAGAACTGCCCAGCCTCTTCGATGATGAAGCTGCCCACACTTTTAATTACATCTATGGCCTGATTACAAATAAACTGATAATCCATGCTAATTTTTTAATTCAATGAGAATTAATGAAAAAGTTGACAAAAATAGTTTCTAGTTCCGGAATTTAAAACTAATTGACAAAATTGTTGTGACAAATTATTGCTCAGGATTTATTTGATTGGAAAAGCGATTTATAATAATTATATAATTCAAATTGTGAACGAAATATCTGCCCTTCCTCTTTACGGCGGTATGCGTTGGTATGGTCCACATCAATAATACGAGCTTTTTCGTTATCTTTCAAGGCATAATCCAGAATAAGTCTTAGTTCTTTCTGAAGTTCAGGATCGTATACCGGACTTGCCACTTCAATGCGGGTATCGAGGTTACGGGTCATCCAGTCGGCCGATGAAATGTAATATTTCTCCTGATTGTTATTACAAAAGATAAAAATACGGGCATGTTCAAGAAATTTATCGACTATACTGATGGCTTCAATATTTTCGCTTAATCCGGGTATGCCTGGTACCAATGAGCAAATCCCCCTGACAATCAACCGTATTTTCACACCATGGCCATTCGCCTGATAGAGTTTTTTTATCATATCAGTATCTACCAGGTTATTTATTTTTAGTAAAATAAAAGCATCCTTTCCCTCTTTGCATTCTTTATTTCATTATCGATGAGTTTTACAAGCTTTTTTCGCATAAAAAGCGGAGACACAAGTAAGTGTTTGAAATCGTAAAACCTGTATGAGTTTTCGAAATAGTCGAAAAGTTTTTCTACTTCATTTGCAATATGTTTATCGGCCGAAATAAGTGCAACATCAGTATAAACATTCCCATTCCCCTCGTGAAAGTTTCCGGTACTTATCCCTCCGATGTTTACTTTTTGTTGTTGATAACACTGGTAATCAGTGTAAGCTTACTGTGAACCTTTAAACCGGGAATACCAAAAAGAACTTTTGCTCCGGCTTCTTCGAGTTTCCGTGACCAATAAATATTGGCTTTTTCGTCGAACCTGGCCTGAAGTTCAATTACTACAACAACATTTTTACCATTTCGGGCAGCATTTATTAGTGCATTAATCACTTTTGAATTAGCAGCAGCACGGTATATAGTAACCTTTATGGAAACCACTTTAGGATCTATAGCTGCTTCGCGCAAAAGATGAATAAAATGAGAAAATTTCTGGTAAGGATAATGCAACATCAAATCCCTTTTCAATACCTGTTTCAGTATGCTGGGTTCGTTTACCACCATAGGATGCGATACAGGGGGTGTAGGTTCATATTCCAGATGACTTCCTCCTATATTAGGAAAGCTCATAAAATCTTTAAAATTATGGTACCGTGCCCCCGGTATAAGGCTGTCCGATTCATCCAGGTCCAGCATATCGGTGAGATATTTAAGCATTGGACGGGCATAGTTTCGTCGTAAACAAAGCGAACGGGTTGTCCTTTTTTTCGGCCTGAAACACCCTTGAAACTTTTTCGAGGAAACTTTTGGTTACATCGTTGTCGATATCAAGCTCAGCATCCCGTGTAAGTTTTATTGTGTAAGCTTCGAAACAGGTATATGGGAAAATGGAAAAGACGTCTCTTAAATTATACCTGATAACATCGTCGAGCAGGATAACACATTTTTTATTGCCATTACTGGGTAAAACAAGGAACCGGGGCACAACAGCTGTGGGTATTTCTATAAGAGCATACTCCACTTCCTTCTTATTATCGGGGATATAAAGTTTTGTGGCAAGGTAAATCGATTTATCTTTTAGAAATGGAAAACTCGACAGATTACTCAACATAATTGGAGAGAGGGCCGGTAACACTTTTTCTTCGAAATAATGCTTTACAAATTCAACCTGAATATCATTCAGCTGGGCCTCATTTATGATGAAAATATTTTCTTTTGCCAGTTCAGTTAGGATAACTTTAAAAATTGACTGTGAATTTTGCTGTAACTGAACAACTCTTTCCTGTATCTGTTGAAGCAGTTTTTTAGGTTTAACACCAAGGGTTGCTTTGGCATCAACTTTCAGGTCCACAATCCTTTTAATGGTTGCCACACGAACCTTGAAAAACTCATCGAGGTTGTTGGAGAATATTCCGAGAAATTTAAGCCGTTCAATTAAAGGAGTATTTTTGTCGCCTGCTTCCTGTAGTACTCGTTCATTAAATGAAAGCCAGCTTAGTTCCCTGTTTATTAATTGTTTTTGTTTTTCCATTCCTGTCTTAATAATCATTTAAAGCCCACATCCTGCATTTACAATATTAGTCTCCTATTTTTTTCGGGAAAAATAAACCATCCTTAACAACAGCAACTGGTCCTATATGAGCCCAGGAATCGCAGTTAAGTTCCAGAAACACAGCACCTGCAGTTGGTAAATTCGAAATTCTTTGTTTCAAAAATCGGTTTGCAAGATCGGTAAAAGTAGGGTTATGCCCCACCATCAAAATATTAGCATGTGTTTCGGGAATTGCTCTTATAAATTGAATAACGGACGAATCGGACTCACTGTACAATTCATCCAGTATTCGAATTTTACTGGCAGGATATTTAATAACCCTTGAAAAAATAAGTGCCGTATGCAAAGCTCTGTTGGCAGGACTGGAATATACCGCATCAAAAGAGATATTCCTTTTTTTAAGGGTTTCAGCAATCAGGTATGCATTTTTAATTCCCGATTCCTTCAGAGGACGATCTACATCCTCAATAGAATCGTAATCCCAACTGGATTTGGCATGCCGGACTATGACCAAAGTTTTAATACTCATTTAGGCTGATGTCTGATAAATTTGGGAAAGTTACAAATTTACCTGTTAATTACAATAAGTTACTTGCAAGCTCAGCCAGATAGCTTCTCTCACCCTTAATGAGGTTAACATGTGCAAATATATCCTGTCCTTTCATTTTGTCGGCCATATACGATAACCCATTAGATTCGGTATCAAGATATGGTGAATCAATTTGCTGAATATCGCCGGTAAATACCATTTTTGTCCCCTCTCCTGCCCTGGTGATAATAGTTTTTACTTCATGCGGAGTAAGATTCTGAGCTTCGTCAACGATGAAAAATACATTCGAAAGACTTCGTCCCCGAATATATGCCAGTGGGGTAATCACCAGTTTTTCCGATTTCTGCATCTCTTCAATCCGCATAAATTCTTCGCTGGTTGTTTTGAATTTATTTTTAATCACAGCAAGATTATCGAATAGCGGATTCATATATGGTTCTATCTTTTCTTTCACATCGCCAGGGAGAAATCCCAAATCGCGATTTGCAAGCGGAACGATAGGACGTGCAAGCAGTATCTGATTGAAATTTTTCGATTGTTGCATAGCAGCAGCCAATGCCAACAGGGTTTTACCGGTTCCGGCCTTACCGGTAAGCGCTACGAGTTGGATATCGGGCCGAAGCAATGCATCGAACGAAAAAGTTTGTTCCGCATTACGAGGTTCAATTCCATAGGTACGTTGCTTTTCTACCCGGTTCATAACTCTGTTTACAGGATGATAATGAGCCAGAGCACTCGATTTATCGCTTCTCAGGATAAAATACTGATGTCCCTTTAGTTCAGAAGGAAATTTGAAATCTTCAACAGGAACCCCATCTACTTTTTCGTATAGTTTGGAGATCAGATCATTTTTTACATTCTCAATGGTAATAATATTTTTATTCAGTTCATCAATATTTCTAACCTTGTCTGTTTCGTAGTCCTGGGCCATAATCCCAATGGATTTGGCTTTCATTCTCAAGTTAATGTCTTTTGAAATAAGTGCAACGTGATGATTTGGATTTTTAATTTAATAAATTCGGCAATGGCAAGTATCCGGTGGTCGGGTGTATTTTCGGGGAATGATTCCGAGATTTCTCTGGAAAAAGGTTTGCCCGTTTCGATGGATAACTTGCCACGTTCATTACCCAGTGATATTCCACCGTTAAATAGGTGATCTCCCGAAATATGATCGAGTTCTCTTGTGAATTCGCGGGCATTGAAATTTATTTGATCGTTACCTTTTTTAAGCTTATCAAGTTCTTCAAGCACAGTGATCGGTATCACAACATCGTGTTCCTGGAAGTTATAAATACAAAGATGATCGTGCAGGAGCACATTGGTATCGAGGACGAATATTTTCTTTTTGTTCTTCATAAATGCGTAATAAGATTTTTTAAATGTTTTAAATATAACAAAATTTGCATGCTTATTCAGCAATAATTTTTAACAGAAATAAAGACTTATGAACGTACTGGAAGCTATTTTAACCCGCCGGAGTGTAAGAAAATACAGCGATAAAGCCATAGAAACCGAAGAAATTGAGGATCTGCTAAGGTATGCCATGTATGCTCCTTCGGCAGTAAACAAACAACCCTGGCATTTTATCATTATCAACGACAGGCTGATTTTGGATGAGGTCATGAAATTTCACCCACATGCACAAATGCTGGCAGATGCTAAGGCATCCGTGCTTATTGTGGCGACGAAGAACTGGCCCATACCCCTGCTTACTGGCCGGTCGATTGCTCGGCTGCTACACAAAACCTGCTATTGGCTGCTCATGGTAAAGGTTTGGGAGCAGTCTGGCTGGGCATCTATCCTCGCGAAGAGCGTATCTCGGCCATGAAAAAACTAATGAATCTGCCTGCTCATATCCACCCATTTCCCTCATTTCAATCGGTTACCGGCAGAGCCACCCCGCAGTCCGAACAGATTTAAACCGGAAAGAATCCACCACAACCGATGGTAACATGAACTACCAGGAGACAATCAATTACATGTTCAGCCAGCTCCCTATGTATCATCGTGTAGGAAAAGCAGCTTACAAGGCCAATCTCGACAATGCCCATGCTATGGATAAACTATGCGGATATCCCCATAACCATTACCGCACTATCCATGTGGCCGGCACCATGGTAAGGGATCGGTATCTCACATGCTGGCTTCAGTTTTGCAAACTGCCGGTTATAAAACCGGATTATTTACCTCCCCTCACCTGCTCGATTTCAGAGAAAGAATCAGAGTTAACGGTGAAATGATTTCTGAAAATGCGGTAACTGAATTTATTGAGAAGTATCAGGTACACTTTAATCACATCCAACCATCATTTTTTGAAATGACTTCGGCTATGGCTTTTGATTATTTCAACAAAGAAAAAGCCGACATAGCCATTATTGAAGTTGGTCTGGGAGGGCGACTCGATTCGACAAACATCATAACACCGGTTCTTTCGGTAATTACCAATATTTCGTACGACCATACTGATTTACTGGGCGATACCCTGGAAAAGATTGCGGGAGAGAAGGCCGGAATAATAAAACCAGGGATTCCGGTAGTGATTGGGGAAACACAAAAAGAAACCCAAGCTCTGTTTAC
>JAAUTT010000176.1 GCA_012031335.1 Bacteroidales bacterium
AGGCTACGATCCATGGGACCTGGGACTTCAATTACATCAGGTATCGGTGGAGCCATTGCTCGATAAAATGGGTATTCCATACAACAGCTCAAAAAAATACCTGGGTAAGAACGGAAAGAACCTGGGAGTACCGTTTAAACCCGAAGCTTTAAAAGTTTGCTGATATGTCGAAAAAAGTATTGATAATAGGTGGTGGAGTTGCTGGTTTAGAGGCATCGGGTGTCCTCTCGAAATTGGGCTTTTTTGTTACTATCGTGGAGGCTTCCGATCATGTGGGCGGAAAACTTAACCGCTGGGCAAATCTCTTTCCATCAAGGCGCCCGGCATCAGATGTTCTGAACCATTTGAAATATCAGCTCGACCCTAATACTACAATCATTACCAATTCAAAAATATACGATATAAATATTAATAAATCAACTGTTAGTGCTTCACTTTCCGGAGGAGAAAACATTGAAGCAGATGCAGTTTTAATAAGCACTGGCTTTGAGCTTTTCGATGCCCGTAAAAAAGAAGAATACGGGTATAAAATATATGAGAACGTAATCACCTCAGCCGACCTGGAAAAAATAATTAAGGAAGGAAATGGGATCAAAACTTCCCGGGGTAAAACACCTCAACGTATTGGCATTGTTCATTGTGTGGGTTCGCGCGACGAAAAAGCAGGAAACACCTATTGTTCTAAAGTTTGCTGTGTAACAGGAGTTAAACAGGCTATTGAACTCAAGGAACAACTTCCATCGAGCGAGATTTTTAACTTCTACATGGATTTAAGAATGTACGACCGCTATTTCGAAGATCTTTACAAGGAAGCCCAGGTAAAACATCATGTGCAGTTTATCAGGGGCCGGCTTTCGGAAGCATTCGAAAACCCCGATGGTACAGTTATGATAAAAATTGAAGATACCCTTTTGGGGAAACCTATGAAGATGAACCTCGACTTGTTGGTATTGCTTATTGGAATGACCGGCACATCTGTTTTAAAAGAAAAACTTGGCCTTCATACCGCCTCAGATGGCTTTTACCTTCCGGTTGATGAGCACCTGTATAGTACGAGCAGTAACCAGCAGGGGATTTTTTATGCCGGAGCCTGCACAGGCCCTAAACAATTGAAAACACTATTACAGAGGCCCGAGCCGCAGCGCTGGAAATTGCAGGATACTTAAATAAAAACTAGGATGCCCGATTTTGGTTTTAAAATATCAAAAGATCGACAGATCAACTACGATGACAACTCCAGAAGTTTGTTTATGGAAGTGGCCGCCTTTGAACCGTCGGTCTACAGTTGCATCAGCTGTGGAACATGCTCTGCCACCTGCTCGGCAGCGCAGTTTACAACATACAGCCTTCATAAAATAATTCTGCTCTTAAAAAAGAGGTGAAGACAAGGAGGTAATTTCGAATATATCGAAATGTATGTTTTGCGGAAAATGCCAATTGGCATGTCCTATGGGTGTAAATACCCGTAATTTGATATTAGGAATACAAAATGCTGTAAAAAAAATAACGCCCCATGTTTAACTGGTTTGTACTTCCGTTTACCTTAGGGTTAATTTTCATGTTGGTTTATATCTCATGGAAATATGCACATTGGATTAAATCCTTACAGCAGGAAGATAAGGATAAATTGGCTAAAACACTTTTATCTAAGCAGATACTGATCTCCATAAAGGAAATAATTATGGAAAGCTTGCTGCACCGTAAAATTTTTCAGGGTGAATGCACGATTAGGCTATATGCATATGAGCCTTGCATTTTGGATGGTTATTACTGATACTGGCAGGCAACCTGGAATCGCGCCTGTTTAGTCATGGACATATGAGTGCTCCTTATGTACCCATTTTTTTCAGGTTTTTCCACCCAAATCCAGTCGATTTTGAATATCACAGAAGTTTTGCCTTTCTCATGGATATGCTTTTGGTATTTGTACTTTCGGGAGTCGCACTTGCTTATTATAAAAGGTTAAATTCAAAATTCCTGGGTCTGAAAAAACCACCAAACATGTTGCCGGAGATAAAATAGCATTAACGGCACTTTGGTTCATCTTTCCTTTACGTCTGCTGGCCGAAAGTTTTACTTCAGGCGCTCTGGGAGGAGGTAGTTTTTTGACAGCTTCACTTGGCACATTCTTTAACAGTTTTCTGCCCTCCGAATCCCTTTATTATCCTTTCTGGTGGGCTTATTCTTTTTCTTTGGGTTTGTTCTTTATTGCACTGCCTTTCTCGAGGTACATGCACATACCTACTGAAACAATGCTAATAATATTAAGAAATTCGGGTATTAAGGAAAAAGAAACGCATACCGGTTTAACCGATTTTGAATTAAACGCATGCTCAAGATGCGGTGTTTGTATAGACACTTGTCAGCTTTCGGCTTCAGCCGGCATTAACCATGTCCAATCAGTTTATCAATTAAGAGATATCCGTTATAATAAAGTTGAGGAAGAAAAAATCCCTTAACTGCCTGATGTGCGGCAGATGCGATCAGACTTGTCCTGTAGGTATTGATATTACCGGAATACGGCAGATTAAAAGAAATGAACTTAAAAGCGGTTTGCGCGAAGATTTCTCTTATATTAAAAATCAGGATGTACACAAAGCTGATGTAATTTACTTTGCCGGCTGTATGTCGCACCTTACCCCTTCCATTAAAAAATCGGTTGTTCAGGCTTTTCGCAAAAGCGGTGTACGTTTTTGGTTTATGGACGAAAAAGAGTCGATTTGTTGCGGCCGACCGATGTTGCTTGCAGGTAAAAAAGAGGAGGCAAGAATTTTAATGGCGAAAAACAAAGTTCTGATTGAACAGTCCCAAGCCAAGGCCCTGGTTACTAATTGCCCCATTTGTTACAAAATGTTCCGCGAAACCTATAAGCTCGAAATTCCTGTTTACCACCACTCCCAATATTTTGCCGGGTTATTGGACAATAACCTGCTGGAAATTGAAAAAAAGAATGTAAGAGCAGTATACCACGACCCATGCGAACTTGGAAGAGGCAGTAATGTTTATAAGGAACCTAGAAAAGTTCTTGGAAAAGCATTAAACCTTGTTCCGGTTAGTCAGGAAAAGGAAAATGCATTATGTTGCGGCGGAAGCCTTGGAAACCTTGGCATTACAACCGAACAAAGGAATAAAATTACCCGGGATGCCTGCGAAATTTTGTTGAAAGATAAACCCGACATGCTGGTTACTTCCTGCCCTTTATGCAAGAAAACTTTTCAGAAATTTTCCAATGTGCCGGTTTATGATATTGCTGAAATAGTGAATAATTCTCTTGGAATGATTCAACCCGGACTATCCGTTTTGGGCAATCACATTAAAACACAAAAACAGAAACAGATAAACGAAAAACCATCTGTTATCCTCGATTGAATATGCCTCGAAAAATAATTCTTAGGGCAGTATTATTTTGGAGTTAATCAAACCGATTGCGCTAACCAACTGGAATTCGGTCTTGAAGCTTCTTAAGTGGCTCTCTTTTAATAGCTTCTTTATTTGTGCTGTATATTCGGGATAAACATTCAAAAGACTTTTACGCGAAACTTTAACCTGTTTTACCGGAAGATTTTTACCCTGAATAAAATATACAGGTTCGGGACTATAATTATTAACCTGGTATAAACCTCCGTTACCACCAACAGCAGATTGATACTCCGTTCCCACTTTCCGGTAACAGTATAGATTAAATGAACCAAGTGTAAGTATTTCGAGGTACCGCACAACAGTATCCGAATACAAAGGCAATTTCATTAACGCCTTTTCAAAATCGGCGTGGAGCCGAATTTTCATCGGGAAATAAACCAAATCCGGCAAGCAAATGATGATCTAAGGAAATCATCGATTTACCATCCGACATCCATACAAATTCATTTTTAAAACAATCTAATTTTAAAAAAGCTTATTTTTAACTGTATCGCCCGAAATAAAGTACCACATAACCTTTAAGCCAGTTTTCATACAAAAAAGGGGTTCCATTTCCCTTGCCTGGTGATGAATAACTCCTGCCAATGAGTGGAGCTTCGAAATAAGCGGATGTTGTATAAGGAGTTTCGTCCTGGGCTTTCAACTGAAACCATGATGAATTGCTGACCAGAACAATCAAAAATATGCAGTATTTAACTTTTAATTCCATTTCTTTTGTATTTACTCATTTACTACAATTTCACTATAAGCCTCAATTATGTCACCTTTATCAGTCACTCCCGACACTTTTATAAGATAGTTTCCTGCATAATCAGAAGTAAAGAAATCTATTTCAAATGTTTTTCCGGAAACAATTTCTAAATCGGGATTCCAGTATAATACCTGCCGGAAATCAGGATCCCGGCCTTTTACATCTGTTACAGAATAATCAGGACTATATAAAGGTGGTACTTCAAAAAACGCTTCATGCCTCAGCCTTACATTATTACTGTTGAGAATAACATTTCTCCAGAGATTGTTATTCGAAAAAATTGACAATACTCCCTGAAATTTCTGATGATCTGCCATCCATTCGGAGGAAATCAGTTCTATCTTTTTAATGTCACGGGACCCAAAAGACACCACCTGACTGATATCATCTATCATAACTCCATCAAGAAACACTAATGGTTTTGGCTGCATATACCGACCGTTTTTAATATCAAGTATTTCTGCCTCATAACTTTGATTATGCTTTCTGATTTTTAATGCTGGAATAATTTCTCTGGATATCTCGTGAAAATCCTTCAATTCGGTATACTCCGAAGGTATAACTTTGAAATCGGGCACCTTAAACAACAGGGGCGCTACTGTCAAAAATTTCTTAGGCCGATGGATGGATTGAATATGCGCATATGACTTCAGAATTCTGACAATGTCCTGGCTGTTCCGAAGATAATTAATTAACGAGGAATCGATTGACCAGCCCTGGGGCGTAAAACCTTCCCGATAATTATATTTCGAATTTACAGTTATTTTAGGAGTTATTGACTCACCCTCATTCTGTTTCATTTTAATAAATAATTCTTTACCACTATAAAAGTCGCTTAATGGAAACCGGAAATAACCTTTAGAATCCGAAACAGCATATTTGAAATTAGTAGTTGTATCGGATGATGTAAGATAAAGAACATGATAAGCTAAACCATAGTTATTCTCATCGGTCACCTGACCCAGTAATTCGGCATACTTATCCTCAGCAAGATAAATGGGATTTATATTACCGGCGGATGTATTAACAATTATTCCCTTACTATTTCGTGCAATCTTTTTTTGGTTTAACATTTGATTTGCTTCGGCTGAATTTTTCTCAACCACCGAAATAGTAAGACTGGCCGATTTGATATCAGTATCCTTAAGATTTAGCTTAATTCCAACCCGTTCTCTTTTGCCGAATACTGGTTTAACAGGTTGCAGGTATATAGGTTGAGATTTCTCCGAAGGATTTAATGGCTCCTTTACAACTGCCGTGTCCGAAATAGTATTTGCAAATAACAAACCCGAAAAATCTTTATCAAACCTGTTAGCCACCAGAATCTGCGATTTGAAAAACACTTCCGGTGAACCATTTCGCATAAAATTAGTATAGCCAACTATTTCATAATAACCGGTTTTTAAAGTATCCGACAGATAGATTGCCCCAGAACCCTTTCCCTGCAATACTTTAATCTGAGACCTGCCAATCACCTCAGCCTTAACATCTTTAATATAAACATACCCAATACTTGAATATGAAACCAAAGCCTTGACTTTATTATCAATCAGATAAAAGCTGAAATAAAGGTTTTCTCCGGCGATATATACCTTCCGGTCTGTATTGAGATAAACCCTTTCGGACATCAGGACTTCTTCCTTTTTATCCTCTGAAACGAAGCAATTTCCCGAAGCTGATAAATGAAGAATTATAGAGAAAAAAACAAAAGTAAATCTATACATAGCGTGTTTATTTATACCAAAATTCGGGAGTCTGATTAATCAGTTCTCCTTCGCCGGTTAGTCCCGGAAATCCGTCTTTTTCGATCAATCGCACTCCTTTGACGAGTGAATACCTGTAATACAATTTTTGAATATATGAAACTTCAAAAAAACCAAATGCAAGCTTTTCCGGATTATTTATACATTTTAAATTCCCTAATATCTGAGATGGTGTAGGATCAAAAATCTTACCCGATGCCTCCAGCTGCTTTTTGATATTTAAATAGTACTGGTGCGTTTCATTCGACATATTATACTTATCAATCGAAAGTAACCAACCGAGTAAAAACCGATCAGGTTCTTCATCATACAAATGAATTGATGTTCCGAAAAAGCCAATACTGTGCTTTTTGACAACGCCAACCGTTTTATCGAATTTCGAAGAAGTAATATTTATATCAGTATTCGGACTGAATGTTTTCCAGCAATAAACTGTAGGAGGAGGAAAGCCGGGAAGAAAATAGGTATATAATACGGTGACCCGTACATTAAACCGGCATTTTGGCAGATCGGTACTTCCGCTTGCCAAATCGACAAAGGTTTCGATTCCGCTTTGTTCAACTTTTGAATAATTTCCGCTGGTGGAAGATACCAGTTCCGATTCGGTGGCGAATTCTGCGTAAATACTATCCTGGTTGTAGGGTTTGGTCATAGCTTGCAGGTTCGATTCATAAATATTTCCTTCAATAGTTTCAACCCTGAGTTTATAGGACTTATTCTCTTCTCCTGAAATACCCGGATGATAATAATACCCTGAATTATTAAATAACAAAGCTTCTGACTTCCCCATTGTTGTCAACTATGAAAACCTTAGCTGTTGAAATAAAGCCGGTGTTACCCGAAGAATCGTAAGGAACAGCCTGACTTATTCTTACAGCAAGTTCTCCGGGAATATTGGTTAACAAACCCTGGATTACAATTGCTGTTTCGTTGGTTTCAATGTCGGGATCGTATATTTCTTTGCAACCTGAAATTATAATCAGGAAAATTAGAGGGATAAATATTCTATAAATCATATTCATTTTATTCGGGATTAAAATGTAAAGTTGTAGGTAAGGGTTGGAAATGGCTGGCCTATAATATAAAGTTTATAAAGCGAGAAGTTTCTGTAGTCGTTTTCCATAGTGGGAACTTCCTTTTGGTAAAAGGATGAAAATGCATTTTACGTCCATATAAGTTCACGACTGAAAAAGTCCAGCTCCCTTTCCATTTCTTTTTAAGCCTTAAACTTTCGTCGAGTGTAATAGAAACATCGAGACGATGAAAATCGGGTAACCGGTATTTGTTCCTGTCGGAATAGTAAATGAGTTGGTTGCCCTGGAAAGAGTATTTCATTTCGGGCAAAGTAACGGGGCGGCCCGAATTATACATAAAAGATGCTGAAAATCTCCATCTTCGTGAAATATGATAATTGGTAATAACAATAAGATTGTGTGGCTTATCGAAACCCGAAGAAAACATTTTCGTTCCGGTTTATTTGCTCTTCTTTAAAAGAACTTGTCGATTTTCTTTTCGAGTGCGAGAAGGTGTAACTGGCCCATCCTGTTAAACGGCCCGTATTTCTTTTAACATAGAATTCGATTCCATAATTGTAGCCAATTGCAGGTACCAGATCCGTTTCAATGGATTCATTCAGCAGCAATTCGGCACCGTCCTTATATTCAGCGGCATTTTCCAATTGCTTGAAATAAACCTCTACAGAAGTTTCAAGACCCTTTTTCGTGAAATTACGGTAATAACCAACAGCTATTTGATTGCAAATGAGAGGCGAAATGTTGTTATCAGATAATTTCCAAACATCGGTAGGAGCCATAACGGAGGTATTCGATACAAGATTCATGTATTGGTGTATCCTCGAGAAACTTGTCTTAACCGAACTTCACCATTTAACCTATAAATAGCCGAAAAACGGGGTTCTTACACCATTGTG
>JAAUTT010000177.1 GCA_012031335.1 Bacteroidales bacterium
CGAAATCCCGAAGCTGAATGAAAATCGACCATAAGTTATTTTTTTTGGGTTTCTTTCAAGTCCATTATCTGATCATGATCTTTATTTAACCCGCTTAGCAAAACTTCAACTTTAGCCTGTTTTCGGTAAGCTTTAATAAATTCTTGCTGAAACCTCCATAATGCGTTAGGTTGTTGTTTTTCTGAAGCAATTGAATTAGGTTATTGGTCTTTTTGGCCTTGTCCAAAACTGAATTGATTTGTTTCATTGAAGGAGTAATGTTAATTAATTATTATTAAAAATTAAATTTAATCGTAAACTTAATGCTTCAATCTTAAGAATATCTTAATCTAATCTTAATTTCTCCCTGAATTTATATTTTCATCCGCTTTATAATGATCTATGCCCTTGACTGGCAAATGAAAGTTAGCAAAAATTTGTTTATTAACAGACATAAGTATATCCAAAAATTAATTAATCTGGAAAAAATATCTGAATACAATAATTTGGGTATTGTTGAATGGTGAAATACAAATTCCACTGATTGAATAATATATATTAATTAGGAAAATCGCAGGTTAAAACTTCATTTCCATTTAAATATTCAGGAACAGTAAATTCGAAATGGGTTCCTTTTCCTGTTTCGCTGCTCACCCAGATTCTCCCATCGTTAAGTTCGGTAAATTCTTTGCAGATTTTCAAGCCAAGTCCTGATCCTTTTTCATTTAGAAGTCCGGGTACGGAATACGCCTGGTTAATATCAAAAAGCCTGGATAACTGTTTATTTGGAATACCGATTCCTGAGTCGGAAATCCGGATTTTTACCTCATAATTGGAAGTGGAACATGCTATTTTTATATAACCTTTTGAAGGTGTAAATTTTATTGCATTCGAAATAATATTGCGGACCACACATGTAAAAAGATCTGGATCGGCCTTGATAACAATACCGCTGGGGATGTCGGTCTCCAGCACAATTTCTTTCTGTTTTATAATTGAGCCATACATGCGTGTTGCTTCCGAAACCAGTTTTTCGAGCGATTGTGGTGATTTTTTAGGAGTAATTCTGTTCAGTCGAGAGCGAGACCAATGTAAAAGGTTATCCATCAAATGAAAAGCATTTTTAGCCGATTCGTCCAATGCGGTGAGTGACTTTTTCATTTTCTCGGGGCTCATCGTTTGAAACTTAACAGATAGCACTTCGGCCAGATTTTGAAACCAGAACAGTGGGTTCCGCAGTTCATGGGCAATAATGGAGAATATTTTATCTTTCTCGGTGTTAACAAGTTCCAGTTCTTTGTTTAACCTGTCGAATTCCCGGTTTTGCTCAAGTATTTTTTCATTTAATAATTTCAACTCCCGGTTGGCCTTGTTTTTATTTTTAAAACGGCCATAAATAAATACCAATAAAGAAACAGCAAAGGCAAGAGCTATTAAAAAGAGCCACATCAAAGCCGATTTTCGTTTAATCGACATTTCGTTCAGCTCATTTTCCGTTCTTAAAAATTCTATGTCTTTTTCTCTTCTCTCTGACTCAAATGAAATTCGAAGTTCCGCCAATTGCCGACTGTTTTCGGCCTGGAGCTTTTTCTTTTCAGTTTCCGAAAACTGAATATAATATTTCAATGCCAGGGGAAGGTTCTGTAAAGTGTAATAACAGCGATATAATCCATCGTTAGCTTTGAGTATCACTTCGGTTAAACTCGACCCAGTTGCCTTATTTAAACTGGTTTGAAAATATGGAATTGCGCTTTCATATTTGTTCTGAGCCAGCAGATTATTTCCGATTGCCAGTGCCGATTCGGCAATCCCTGCGTCGTAGGTAGCATTGTTGGCTATATGATAAGCTTGTTCCAGAAATTTGAGCCCACCATTGTAATCTTTTTTATAAGTTTTTGTAATACCAATATTAGTTAAGGCTTAACTATACCTTTCTTGTAACCTGTTTGGGTACATAAGCTGAGTGACAGGTTGAAATGTTTTAGCGCGCTATCGGGTTTCAGGAGATAAAAAAAATGTTTCTCCAACATTGTTGTGCGATTTGGCCATTCCTTCGGTATTTCCCATTTCTGAACGAATAGCTAATGCCTTCCGGTGAAAATCGAGCGATTTATCCGGTTGGTGTAATACCAGGTAAATGGAGCCTAAATGATTACATACATCGGCAAAGGTAATCCTGTCTTTTAATAATTTCTCCTTTTTTTGTATGCATCCAGGTAACATGCCAGCGCTTTATGAAAATTACCTTCATTCATATAGGTTTTACCGATGCTTAAAAGTACCGATGCCGACTGCTGAAGATTCCCCAACTGTTCATGAATAGCGATAGATCTTTGGTAATATTCCACTGAAGTTGAAAATTTTCCAATGGTATGATAATACTTACCAATATAGTTATTGGCAGTAGCTTCCATGTTGTTTAGCTGATATGTCTTTGCCATGGCAAGCGCCTTATCGAAATAACTAAGTGATTTATCGTAATTACCCCAGTCGTAATTCAGTATTCCTATTTCCATTAGAGAAGCGCATTCACTCTTGGGTAATTTATTTTTCGGGAAAATTCCAGCGCTTTTTCGAAATAAGGAAGTGCCTCTTTGTTTTTTCCCTGAAAGCTTAGGTTTTTTCCAAGAACAAGATAAAATTCGGCAGTTAACGAATCGTTTTTAATCCTAATTGCTTTTTCAAGCCCCCCTCTTCCAATTTTAAAAGCCTCAGTCAAAGAGTAATCGCGGTAGTTTTGCGATTGTACCAACATCTCCTGAATTAACACGGCACTATTTTCAACTTCCTTTTCGGGTAGTCTTTCATAAATAATATATCCAACAATCAGGAAAATCAACAGAACTTCTGCAAGAATTAAAAATTGTTTTAGGCTTTTCATTGAATTACACCATGATGGATTGCAAACCGCACCAGTTCGGCATTGGTAGACAGGTTAAGCTTTTTAAGAATATTGTTCCTGTGGTTACCAACAGTATGTTTGCTGAGCATAAGCTTTGCAGCTATCTCCGATTTTTTAAGGCCATTGGCCAGCATTACCATTATCTGAAATTCCCGGTCGGTAAGGATATCGTGTATCTGGCTGTTCTTTTTTTCGGGACCAGAGAACATTTCCAACATAACCTCCATTTGAGATTGGCTGATAAATTTTTTACCCCCTGCAACTGTTCGCAGAACGCTAATAATCTGATCGGGATTTGTTTCCTTGTTTATAAAAGCCGATGCGCCGTTACGCAGCATTCGCACCGCATAGCCTTCGTCGGGGTTCATTGTGAAAATAACCACAGGCAGGTGTTCCCATCGGTTTTTGATTTCCTTTAAAACATCCAGGGCATCTTTCCCAGGCATCGAAATATCCAGGATCACCAGATCGAAGGATTGCTTTTCGAGTTTGGATAGCAGCTCAGCACCATTGGTAGCTTCATCAACAATAGCAAGATCTTCGGTTTCCTCAAGAATAAGCTGTAACCCGGTTCTTACAACAGCATGGTCATCGGCTATGATAACTCTTTTGGACATTTTTTATATTTCATTTTCATTCTCCGGGATAAAAATAGATTTTATAATGTACACTAAGCAGAAGCTAGTTTTAAGTTAAACTTAAATTTTGGGTTTTTCGAACCCTCAATTTTAAGTTTTCATTAGTAAACTTTACTGATTCGATATCCGAAGGACAGATGCACCAAGCATTTTACAATTCCTTAATACGATATAGTTAAAAACACCACTCCCTTTTTGCAATATAAGCTATTGTTTGCGCGGCAGAGTCTCTCTAACATTGCAGCGTAAATTTATTGGCATGAATCGTATTTTTTTAATACTTATATTACTGTTCGGAGGAAATTTAATTAGTCAGGGAGCCACTATTGCGGGAAAAGCTTTTGATGAACAAACCGGAGAATTGCTTGTGGGATGCACTGTTGTTATCAAAGAGCTTAACAGGGCCACCATTACCGGACTTGACGGTACATTTCAGTTCCGTAATGTTCCTGCCGGCCAATATACAGTATCTGTAAGCCTTATTAGTTATAGTCCGGTTAGCCAGGCCCTGACTGTTAAAACAGATACCGATGATAAAAAAGTCGATTTTAATTTAAATCCGGTAAGTACAAGTCTGAATGAAGTCACAGTATTATCGAAGCGCGACAAAAGCAGCGATCTAAGTGCCCGAAACTCCGAAAGAATGGCTAACCAGGTAATCAATGTTGTGAGTGCAAAATCCATAGAACTTTCGCCCGATTTGAATGTAGCCCATGTAATACAGCGTATGTCGGGAGTAACTCTTGATAAAAACTCTTCCGGAACAGGGCTGTATGCACTTTTAAGGGGAATGGACAAACGTTACAGTTACACCCTGGTAAATGGCATCAAAATACCCAGTACACATAATAAACACCGGTACGTTTCACTTGATCTCTTTCCGTCGGATTTGGTCGACCGTATTGAAGTAACCAAGGCCATGACCCCTGATATGGAAGGAGATGCTATTGGGGGAGCTGTAAACCTGATAATGAAAAATGCTCCAGGACAGCTTCTGATACAGGCAAATGCCTCAGTGGGACTAAGTTGGTTTCTGGTGGAAAATGACTACCTGACATTTGACAATAGCAGTTTAAACGCAAAATCGCCCTACGATAGGAACGATAAAGGTTATCGGGCAGTGCCATCCGATTTCCCGACTAAAAACCTGGATTTAAAAAGATAAACAACTCCCGCTCAACTATTTTGCTAACTTTACCTTCAGCAACCGGTTTCTGAATAAAAAACTTGGATGGATCGTTTCGGGAAGCTATCAGAATTCCAGTAACGGCGAAAATAGTCTCTATTTTAAGGATGACCTCACACGCGACGGTAAGAATCTACCTGTGTTAACATCGATGCAGGAAAGAGTATATTACAATAATAAAAGCAATTACGGCATTCACAATAAATTCGATTACAGGTTTAATGCCCGTCATCAGGTAATGTTATATCTGGCCTATCTTAATATGGGGAATACCCAGGTGAGAGAAGTACAAGACACCGATCTGACAACCAGCTACGATCCAGGAGCCGGAAGTGTTATCAGAAAACATTCGACACGATTCCGTTATAACAAACAGGGACTGGTTAATGCCACGTTGCAGGGAACGCATATGTTAGGCGAACAGCTCTCAGCCAAATGGTCAGTGGTATATTCCAGAGCCGATAACCGTACTCCCGATGAAGCCACAATAGTTTATGGAAACAGCCTTGAAAATTATCTGCCGGTTAAACAATATGTCGACTTTGATGGCAGTGACCGCATTTGGAGAAGGAATTCTGATGAAGACAAAGCTGCTTACCTCGATCTGAGTTATAATAGCAGTTTTTGGGGAATTAATGCAGAATGGAGTGTTGGCGGGATGTACCGGGAAAAAGACAGAACAAGCTTTTACAATAAATACACGCTTAATGCAATTGTTAATCTATCTGATGGTACAAGTTCTTTTTACTCTGAAAAAGGAACCGATTGGAATACTTATGATGAGATTCTCTGGAAAGTATATAACCCAAGAGGCACTATAGCTGTTGGCGAAAATTACGATGCCTACGAAAATGTTGCTGCCGGGTATGGTATGTTTCGGCTTGATATCAGTAAATTTCAGATTACCGGAGGTGCCAGACTTGAAAATACCGATCAGGGTTATTATATGCAATATCCTGTGGGAGAACCACAACCCGATGGCAATCAAAATTACACCGATATACTCCCCAGCCTGCACATTAAATATTCACCTACCACCAGGCATAACCTCCGACTGTCCTATTACCGGGCCATCAATAAACCTGGTTTTCAGGAAATAGTGCCCTACATTGATGCCAGCGAAGAACCCTCAACAGCAGGTAACAAAAACCTGAAACATGCAGTGGCAGATAACCTCGACCTTAGAATGGAATATTTTCCGACTCCTTCAGATCAGCTGATGGCCGGTGTATTCTATAAAAATATTCAAAACCCGATAGAATTTGCCTTTGATAAATTTTTGAATGTATCACAGCAAATTGTTTATACACCCATTAATTCCGATAAGGCAGTAAATTACGGAGTTGAGATCGATATTATGAAGTTCTACCGGGAATGGGGTATTAAGGGTAACTATACCCTTACACAATCGGATATTTCGAGTAGAAAGCTTTCGAGGGTTAAGGATCCAAACGGTAACGATTCAACAGCTTATGTATCTCAAAATCGATCTTTATTTGGCCAATCCATGCATACCGGGAATATTTCTCTCCTGTATAAAGGGTTGAGAAACGGTTTTAATGCCCAACTGGCATTTTCATATACCGGCGACAGGATATATACAGTATCCCGCTACATCGACAATGATTTATGGCAAAAAGGATATTGGCGTTAGATGCCTCGGCCGAAAAGAAATTCGAAAATGGACTTGGAGTATTTGTAAAAGCGCAGAACTTGCTGAACAGCCATATTAAGGTCTATATTAAAAAAACTAATCCTTTGAATAACGATGTTCCCTATCATGGGGAAAATGATAAAAATACCCTGGTAAGAGACGAATATAGCATGCCTTCGTTTCTGATCGGATTCAGATATAAATTCTAAGAATAAACATTAAAACGCAAAAAATGAAAAAAACAATTTTGGGATTATTATTTGCAGTAGCGGTTTTTGCAAGCTGCGAAAAAGATGATGAAAAAGCAAAAAATCAGACACTTGATGGTGGAAATGTATCCGGTGTATGGGAAAAAGAATCAACAGTAACAATAAATGGGCATTTAACAATACCCGAAGGAGAAACCCTTACTATTGAAGAAGGTGTAACAGTGCTGATGAACGATACCTCACTGGGTCAGGAAATTTTGGTGTATGGAAACCTCTTATGCAAGGGAACTGCTGCTAAGCCAATTAAATTTACCGTTCCTGAACAAATGAGAAAGTCAGGTAATTTCCCACGGATATGGGGAGGCATACTTTGTGGACCTACATCGAAAGAGTTATTAATGGAATATACCACAATGGAATTTACAGGTTATGTTACAACAGAAGAGTCTCCGTCAGTGAAGGCTGGATTTTTTAAAGCATCAGCCGGTGAAGGTTTACCAGCCATCAACTTTAAAAACAACGTGGATGGCAAGGTTGTAATTACAAACTGCACTTTCAACAACCTGGGAGAGGATTGCATGTATCTCGAAGGTGGAAAATTATTGTTGCCAATAACAAAATATATACACAGGGAGAAACCGGTGGCGATGGCATCAATTTAAAATCGGGTTGCATTGCCGATGTATGTTTTAATATGGTTTACAGCCCCAACACCAATGCACTGAAACTTTCAAATTCAGGCGATCAGACTCCGCAGTGTCACATTGTGGGCTATAACAATACAATTCTAAATGCCGGATGGAGACGTCCTATCGTTAAAGGCGGAGGTATATGGCTCGAAGCAGGTGTATATGCCGAAATATGGAACAACCTCCAGGTAAATTGCCGCTTTGCTGTTAAAAATAATGCCAAGGAACCAGGAGATGCCCGATCGACTTATGATTATTCCTACTACTATGGCTATACCCAGGACTGTGTGAATAATTTCCAGACCGGTGTTAAGGATGTTGTAAGGGGAGCACATGACATAGCCGGAACAACCGCAGGGGAAAACAATCCTATGTTCGAAAATTATCCATTGGAAACAGATGTTAACAATGCAACTTTTAATACAGCATGGGATTTCCACCTGAAAAGCGGATCGCCTGCATTAACAGGTGCTAAAACAGAGTTTACCCGCAACTTTGGTACTGGAAATGGAATTATGATAGCCGGGAAAACATATACCTCACCTAGCTCCTGCAGCACATTTCGGTGCTTTTGGCATCTAA
>JAAUTT010000178.1 GCA_012031335.1 Bacteroidales bacterium
CATCAAGCTGGAAGGCCCGGACCTCATCTTCACCACCCAATCCCTCGCCCCGCTGCAGGGCGTCCTGCAACACGCCCCCCGGCCGAGTGACCGTGCTGGAGGACGGCAAGGTCTACTGGCGCCCACCCAACAAAATACACCGAAGAACCCGCGACGCTTTTAGCGGTGTTGAGAAAGCTGCTTGTGAGGCCTCTCGCTCATCAAAAAGCCTGAATTACTTTTTGCTTTTTTTTATGATTAAAGGGCCACATTTCGTCGTAGTCAACAAACCCATAAATAAAATGCTTAAAATCGGTATTCTCGAATTGTTCTACCGAAGGAATTATGATGTCGAGTAATTCTTTGGGGTTATACCTGATAGCAACACTTTCGGGATTGGAATAAAATATTCCACATGGCAAACGATTCCTTTTTACCTACATACCAGCAGTTTGCAAATTGTGACTGCTGGGATATTTCTGTTTTACCGGCGGCAATGATCGCTTTTTCTTTCTTTCGGCTTCCGCCTTTTTCTTTCTTCTTTTCCCTGCACCATTGTTTCATCGGTATTTTCCGATTTATCCATGTATGCCAGGGTTTCTTCGGCTAAACCTTCCAAGGGGTCGAGTAAATTGTCGAGCCGGTTAAAAAAGAGCTTTCTATTCAGGATAAATGACAGAAATTTATGCAGATCGAGATATTTCCATAGATAATCATCTTTCTCGAAACTTATTTTTTTATTGATACGAATTTCCATAACTCCTCCATGAAAAAAGAACAATCCATATTCTGTAAAGTTTGTAAATACAGACCAGTCGCTATCAACAATTTGTTCTTCTATATTAGCCGTGGTCAGTGGTCCGTCGACTGTTGTCGTATTTTTATATGTTAATTCACTGCTTCAATTTACCGGATATTATTTTTATGCAGGTCCCTATATTATTTTGCCTATTTTTACAACTATCATAAGAAAAGCAGGGATGGATAAATTACAGAAACAACAGGGCAATCTCCGGCAATCGCTTACATTGGTGTCGGCCGTTATTTTGGTTATCAGCTCAGTAATCGGATCGGGAGTATATAAGAAAGTAGCTCCCATGTCGGCCGAATTATTGTCCCCCTCCCTGGTGCTGGCATGTTGGCTTATTGCCGGAATAATTTCGTTATTTGGCGCCCTTAGTAATGCCGAAATAGCTGGCATGCTTGCAGATGCAGGTGGTGAATACGCCTATTTTAAAAGGATTTACGGAAAATTCATGGCCTTTCTTTATGGGTGGAGTGTATTTGCCGTTATAAAATCGGCCACCGTGGCTTCTATTGCTTATGTTTTTTCGCACTCCCTGAATTCGCTCGAACCATTACCACATCTTTCCGAAACATGGGAGTCAATCAATGTGCTGGGGGCATTTACCCCCTTCGATAATTTTGGCGTTAAACTACTTACCATCTTTGTTATTATCGCCTTAACCTTTTTAAACTCGCGTGGATTAAAAGGCGGGGCCATATTCAGTACCTGGATTACCTGGCTGGTACTGGCAGGTTTGGCTATCATCATTATTACTGGCTTATATGCCGGTGGGGGTAGTTTTGCTAACATCGCCGGAAATGCTGGTGGTTATATTCCCAAAAACTGGTACGATTTTGATCTGATAAAAGCTTTTTTCGGAGCCATGCTGGCTGCTTTCTGGGCTTATGAGGGATGGAATTCCATTGGTTTTCTGGGTGCAGAGGTCAAAAACCCGAAACGAAATATTCCGCTGGCCTTATTCGGAGGCATATCCATTGTAATCATTATTTACCTCCTGGTAAATTTTACCTATCTCTATGTTCTTCCTATTGACAGGATGGTGGAAGTGTTCAATTCTCAGAATGAAGTGGCAGCCATTGCTGTAATTGGTAGTTTTGCCGGAATAGCCGGAACAACAATTCTTACCATTTTAATTATCATTACAGTGCTCGGATGCACAAACAGTACAATCCTTATGCCACCCCGTATTTACTATGCCATGGCAAAGGACAAACAATTTTTTCCCCGGGCCGCTAATATTCATCCCAAATACAACACACCTGTTTATGCGCTTTGGATACAGGCTTTCTGGGCATCGTTACTTGTGCTTTCGGGTAGTTTCGATCAGTTAACCGATATGCTTGTGTTTGCAGCTTTTTTCTTTTATGGGGCAACAACACTCGGGGTATTTATCATGAGAAAAAAAGAGCCTTTGCTTGAACGCCCCTACAAAGTATGGGGATATCCTGTTGTACCTGCATTCTTCCTATTATTCTGCGCAGTATTGGTGGTTATTACCTTTTTTACCAAACCCCGCGAAGCCATGCTGGGCTTATTGTTAATGCTTACAGGAATACCTTTTTACTGGTATTGGAATCGTAAATCGAAGGCGAAGTAGTGTATTGCTGAATGCCTTTAATTTTGTAATGTACTGCATCATATATTTTATCCCTAATTTTTTACGGGCAAAATTGTTATGTTTGTGATTCGGCAAATACATAAGTAGTTGCCGAAACCAAAGAATTAGAAATAAGTAATTTTTATAAATGAAAGTTGAAGTTTGTTTTTCGCCTGCTACTTTTTCGGAATTTAAAAATAAGGAGGCAGTTGTTGCAGTAATAGATGTATTACGTGCTTCGTCGGCCATTTGTGCTGCTTTTATGAATGGAGCCGAAAAGCTGATCCCGGTGGGAGAGGTGGACGAAGCCCGGGAATATAAGAACAAGGGGTATCTGGTAGCTGCCGAAAGAGATGGTTTTGTACTCGACTTTGCCGATTTTGGGAATTCTCCCTTTAATTTCACCCCTGAGCGTGTTAAACTTCATACCATTGCTTACAGCACCACCAATGGTACACAGGCTATCCGCATGGCCAGCGAATGTTATCAGGTAACGGTGGCATCTTTTATAAACATAACAGCTGTGTGCAGGTATCTTACATCCTTTAACCGCGATATTATCCTTTTCTGTGCCGGGTGGAAGAACCGTTTCAGCCTGGAAGACACTATCCTGGCCGGTGCAATGACCGAAAGAGTCCTGGAAAATGATAGTTTTACCACCAACTGCGACTCTGCCCTGGCTTCGCTCGATTTATGGCGTTTGGCAAAACCCGATCTGTTGGGATATATCGAAAAAGCTGCCCAGCGCAGCCGCCTTCGCAACAATGGGCTGGACGACTGCCTGGAGTTTTGCCTCTCTCACGACTTAACAGATATTGTTCCGATTTATCAGGATGGCTATCTGATCGGTCTCAGCGTTAAATAAATTAAGGTTAACATAAATTTCACATCCAATTAAGCTATAGATACATCGTTGCATTTCAAACCATATTCGGCGAACCTTAATGGAATAAACCGAAATAATTTGCACTTCTTTTAAATTGACAAGCTGTTTTTGCCATTACCACAACCATGCTGATAATTGAAACAACAGTGATATATTGGCATAGTTTTGGTGAAAACAAAAACCATTTACCTCCAAACTTTAGTAGATATGAAAACCACCAACACGCTTATTTGTATATTGCTTTTATTTACAGCAACTTCACTGTTTGCCCAGAACAATTTTACCGAAGGTTATGTAATTACCTGGCAAAACGATACCATTCATGGGAAAATCAGGGAACGATCACCATTTATGGCCGATGACCTAGTGGAACTGAAGAACATGCGTGGGACCGTTATTAAATTTACATCCAGGGATATCAAAGGTTATTCCAAGTCAGGAATTGTACATTATATAATTATTGATAATGGCTGGAAACAGGAATTTGCCAGAATTATCAACGATGGTGAAATCAAACTCCTGCTGATCAGGAGAAAAAGCACAACAACTTCGTCTACTGATATGTCCGGCTTAATTCATTCCGGTGATAGTTATATCAAGGAGGAATACTATCTTTTTAATGTTGTCAATAAGCAACTTACCCGCGTTTGGGAATCGAACTTTAAAACCAAAATGGCCGATTATTTCAGCGATTATGCTGAGCTCAGAAATCTGATCCTCAATAAGGAACTCAGGTATAACGACCTGGAAATTGTGGTTGCGAAATACAATACCTGGAAAAGGGATCAGAATATCACAAACGAAATTTAGCTGGTGGCCAGTTGCAATTTTACATTTCTTAAATTTCAAATGCTTTGTAACAGGTTATTAATAAGTTGTTTCATGATTTAATTCATACCCCGGTATTTTCTGCCGGCTAATTTTACACTGACATTACAACTTATTTTATAAACATCTGTTGAAAATATTTTCTGACAAATATCAACTTTTGAAAAAGAACATAACAAAATTGATATAACTTTGACGTTTTCTAAAAAAACTGAAATTTTTAAAGACTTTTTAAAGAAATTCAAATGAAGAAGTATAATTTTAATCCGGGACCATCTACACTACCTGAAGTAACCATTGAGGAAACCGCCAAAGCTATCAAAGACATTTACGGAACTGGTTTATCGCTCCTGGAGATATCTCACCGCAGTAAGGAATTCGAAAGTATTCTTGCCGAAACTATTGCCTTGTTTAAGGAAATGTTAAATATTCCTGAAGGTTATTCTGTTATTTTTCTTGGAGGTGGAGCCAGTCTTCAGTTCTGTATGATTCCCTTCAACCTGATGAATAAAAAAAGCTGCTTATATCAAGTACCGGTACCTGGGCAAAGCAAAGCGCTAAAAGAGGCCAAAGCTTTTGGTGAAGTGGTAGAAGTTGCTTCTTCAAAAGATGCCAATTATAATTTCATTCCCAAAGATTTTATTGTACCGGCTGATGCGGATTATTTTCACATAACCACCAATAATACCATTTTTGGTACTCAATGGCATAAGGATCTGGATGTAAATGTTCCGCTGGTGGCTGATGCTTCTTCGGATATTCTTTCACGTAAAATAGATGTGTCCAAATACGCGCTTATTTATGGTGGAGCTCAAAAAAAACCTGGGTCCTGCCGGTGTTACCTTTGTTATTATTAAGGATAGTATTTTGGGTAAAGTTAACCGCCATATTCCCACTATGCTGAATTACAAAGAGCATATTGATAATGGTTCGATGTATAATACTCCTCCTGTAGTGGCTGTTTTTGCATGTCTTCAAACATTAAAATGGCTCAAGGGTCTTGGTGGTGTTGAAGTTATCGAAAAATTGAATATCGAAAAGGCAAACCTATTATATAATGAAATTGACAGCAATCCATGCTTCGAAGGAACTGCCGCTAGGAAGACCGTTCGCTCATGAATGTTTGTTTTGTGATGAGCGATAAATATAAAGAAACAGAAAAAGAATTCCTTGATTTTGTAACTGCCCGGGGGCTTGTAAACTTAAAAGGTCACCGTTCGGTTGGAGGTTTCCGTGCATCCATTTATAACGCAATGCCTAAAGAAGGTGTTCAGGCGCTTGTAAACGCTATGCAGGAATTCGCCAAACTGAAATCTTAATTAAGCCTGTTATATTCCTGAAACTTAAAAATAAAATATCCGGACTGCCGCTATTGTATAAAAACAACGATTTTCCGGATATTTTTTCAGAACCAATCAAATACTGTACAAATGAATGTTTTAGTTGCTACTGAAAAGCCATTTGCTAAACAGGCAGTGGAAGGTATCCGCAAAATAGTTGAAGATGCCGGATTTAAGCTTGTTTTGTTAGAAAAGTATAAAGAGCAGTCGGACCTGGTAAAAGCCGTTGCCGATGCCGATGCTGTTATTATTCGCAGCGATATTGCGTCGCGGGAAGTACTTGAAGCCGGGAAGAACCTCAAAATAGTGGTTCGTGCCGGAGCAGGTTACGATAATATCGACCTTGATGCCGCCAGTGAGAGGAAAATTGTAGCCATGAATACACCTGGGCAGAATGCCAATGCTGTGGCCGAACTGGCATTAGCTATGATGGTCACCCAGGCACGTAATCACTTCGATGGATCATCGGGAACGGAGTTAAAGGGCAAAAGTCTTGGCCTCCATGCCTATGGTTTTGTAAGCAAATGTGTCGGACGCATTGCCAAAGGTTTTGGTATGGATATTTATGCCTACGATCCTTTTCTTACCCCGGCTATGATTGAAGTTGACGGTGTTAAAGCTGTTGGCAGCATTGAAGAACTGTATTCCAAATGTCAGTATGTGTCCTTACACATTCCTGCTACAAAAGATACAAAGCAATCCATAAATTATAACCTGCTTTCGAAAATGCCTCAGGGAGCTATGCTGGTTAATACAGCTCGCAAGGAAGTAATTGACGAAAATTCGCTTGTCAAAATTTTTGAAGATCGCAGGGATTTTACCTATGTATCGGATATTGCTCCAGATAATGCTGCTGTATTTGCTGAAAAATTTCCCGGCAGGTTTTATTTTACACCTAAAAAACTTGGTGCACAAACCGAAGAAGCCAACATTAATGCAGGCCTGGCAGCAGCGCGACAAATTGTGGCATTCCTGCAAAAAAGGAGATAAAACTTTCCAGGTGAACAAATTTTGAAATACGGATTCAATTATAAAATGTAGAGACGAGCTTAGCTCGTCTCTACGTATTTAAAATCAAACCATAAACAGAATTATATGGCAATATTAAAACCATTCAGAGGAATTCGTCCAATACAGGAAAAGTCACAAGCAGTAGCCTCCAGGCCATACGATGTTTTAAACCGCGAAGAGGCCAAAATGGAAGCTTCAGGAAATCCCGATTCTTTTTTACATGTGGTAAAACCTGAAATCGACCTGCCCGATTCGGTTGATGAACATGCTCCGGAGGTATACGAAACCGGTAAATCCAATTTTGCACGAATGATGCAATCGGGATTTATGTTTCAGGATGTGGAGGAATACCTGTATGTATATGCTCAAACCATGAATGGCCGCACGCAGTATGGTATTGTTGGCTGTGCAGCGGTAGAGGATTATATGAATAATGTTATCAGGAAACATGAACTTACACGCCCTGATAAGGAAGAGGACCGGAAAAATCATATCCGCGTAAGTAACCTGAATTATGAACCGGTGTTCTTTGCTTACCGTTCAGTATCGGAAATTGATACAATAGTTTCCGGGGTAGTGAAACATGAACCGGAATACAATTTTACGGCAGTGGATGGTTTTGGACATCATTTCTGGGTTATTCGCGATAAGGCAGTTGTTGCCCGTTTGGTTCAGCTTTTTGCCGAAATACCATATACCTATGTAGCCGACGGACATCATCGTACCGCTGCTGCAGCTCTTGTAGGTCATGAACGGAAACTTGCCAATAAAAACCATACCGGTAAGGAAGAATATAATTATTTTCTGGCAGTTCACTTCCCCGATACTCAATTGGCAATTATCGACTATAACCGTGTTGTTAAGGATCTGAATGGATTATCCACCGGTGATTTTCTTAAAAAACTCGAATCGGGTTTTGTTGTTGAAAACAAAGGAATGGTGGAATACAAACCCTTGAGCCTCCATAATTTCAGTATGTATTTAAATGGCGAATGGTATTCCCTTACAGCTAAGCCTGGAACTTATAATGACAACGATCCGATAGGCTGCCTGGATGTAACAGTTTTGTCCGATCAGGTTTTAACGCCGCTGCTGAATATTACCGATTTACGCAATTCCAAAAGAATTGATTTCGTAGGTGGCATCCGTGGATTAGGCGAGTTAAAACGCCGTGTAGATAGCGGTGAAATGGCCGCTGCCTTTGCACTGTACCCCGTAAGTATGGAGCAATTATTTACCATAGCCGATTCGGGTAATATAATGCCGCCAAAAACCACATGGTTCGAACCTAAGCTGAGAAGCGGACTGGTAGTGCATAGCCTGGAAGACTAATAAAAAAAAGGTGTTGTAATCAAATTGCAACACCTTTTTTAATGAATAATTGGTTAT
>JAAUTT010000179.1 GCA_012031335.1 Bacteroidales bacterium
AAAAGTAAAAAAGGGAATGGGACCATCATCGAATTATCCTTACCTGAAAGAGATAATTTATAATGCACCGGCTGGCCAGTATAATTTAAGGTTCAGGCTTTTTTTAACGAGTTCTAATGCACTGGCAACTCCGTATTTTTGATAAATGTTTTTTCTGTGAAATTCCACCGTCCGTTCCGAAATATATAATTGCGATGCAATTTCCTTATTTTTATAACCATTTGTTATCAGACTGGCAATTTCTTTTTCACGTTCGGTTAACCGAATGTCAATTCCGTTTGGATTAAATTGTCTGTTTCCCGGCAATAGTAGCTCAGCAATTTTCCCGCGCACATAACGATCCCCCTCGGCAAGAGTTTCAACAAAGTTTATAAATTCTTCCGTTCCCGCTGATTTTGATAAATATCCTCTTGCTCCGTTTTCAAAGGCTTTTAAAATTATATCCCTTTCTTCATAACTCGAGTAAATACCGATTTTTACGGTGGGGTTAATTTTTAGTACCTGCTTTATAAGTTCATCACCATAAATATCCGGTAATATAAGGTCTACCAGTATTATATCTACCTGGAGATTGTCAAAATGGTCCAACAGTTCCTTTCCGTTATCAAAGCTTCCACATAAAGCAATGTGTTTTGCACGAACAGATTTAAGCGCCATCCTTACTCCCATAAGCACAACAGGATGGTCGTCTACCAAAGCAATTTTTATGGTCTCCATTAATTTTATTATTTCTTTTCCCCAAGTTAATTGAAAATCCTTAATAAACATTGGTAAACCAAATGATATTCCTCACCTGCTTACCTGTGGTATCCACAGGTAAAAACAGGGATAAATTACAGTTATTTCCCATTTATGTAAAAGGTAACTTTAATAAAACAATAATATTCATTGGCCTTTTTCTGAATGAAATGGGCTATTAGTAATAAAAATGTAAACCAAAAATGAAAATTATGAAGCAAAGGCTCTTATTAAAATTACTGGCATTTACTGCCATGATCGGATTTATGGTTCCCGGATTTGCTCAGGGAACCGCAAAAACCTGTATGTTGTTGATCCCTCGATGTCCGGTTATCAGCAAATGGCAAATTCTCTGGAAACATCTGGAGTTGTTTTGGTGCTCCCTGTTACAGGTAACCCTTTTGAACATATAAAAATCAAACTTGGGTCGGATGTTTTTAATGAAATACACATTTACACGCATGTAAAAAAACGGGGCGGTAGGGTTCAATGCTCTCAGTATTAATATGGATGAGATGCGTAAACAAGCAGAATTATTGTCGTCATTCAAGCAATCTGATGACAACATCCAGCGCTATCTATAATCCATGGCGATCCAGGATTCGAATGGATAAATCAACTTCAGGAAATTACCGGTATAACTGTCAGTATAGCTGATTAATTAATAAATGGAATGATGATGAAGAAATTAATTACACTTTTATGGAGCGTAATGCTTTTTATTCAGGTATACGCATTACCTACGGAAACCCAATATGTTGCAAATACAGCCATTAAGGCTACCGGAAGTTCATTGGACGATTTTTCCTATGGACCTTTTAATATAGGATTTACATTTAATTTTTATGGAAATAACTATACTCAGTTTTATGTAACCTCTAATGGTTTAATTATGTTTGGATCGGGAAGTACTGTTTACGACAATACAACAATTCCTGACAACTCAGCTCCCAATAATTATATTGCTGCATTCTGGGACGACATTATGATTGACGGAACAGGTGCAATTTATTACCAAACGATTGGTGCAGCTCCTAACCGAAAACTTATTGTGCAGTGGACCAATATGAATATTTATGGTTCACCGGTTTTAATGGGTACTTTTTCTGCTATTCTTTACGAAACCTCCAATAATATCCAGGTTCAATACCGAAGCATTGTAGATCCATTGGCAGCACAACCACACGGAAATTCAGCTACCATTGGACTTGAAAACTCAGGAGGTACTGCCGGTACTCTCTTATATTTTGATCAGGCTGGTGTTGTGGATAGTGAGAAAGCCTTTTTATTTACAAGAAGCGGAGCAACTTACACTACCAATACAAATGCAACTTACGAGGGTGTTTTACTGGTTGAAGCAACACCATATCCTGGTATCCCGGGTCTCGTTTCACCTGCAAATAATGCAACGATTGCAACTACATCAACATTTCAATGGACTTCAGCCACCAATGCCACTTCCTACAAATTACAGGTTTCAAACAATTCGGATTTAAGTTCACCAACATCGTACGATGCAGGAACAAATTTAAGTTATACTCCTCCCGATTTTGGAACAGGGGTTACGAAATATTGGGCTACATGGGCTGTGAATTCCTCTGGTACCACATGGTCCGAAATCCGGAAATTTACAACCAGTGCAACTCCTCCATTAGCTGGAGTTCCACAAACTTTTTATGTGGAATTAACACAGGATGTTACGCTTACGCTATCAGCAACCGGAGGGGATGGGAGTGCCAAAACAGCAATTATCACATCCTTACCTGCTTCGGGTGCACTTTACCAGTATAACAACGGGGTAAGGGGAACCCAGATTTCTACCGTTCCGACTACACTGACCGATGGTAGTATGCGGTTAATTTATGCTGCATCCGGTGTCAGTGGAAACGGGAAAGGGACCTTTAATTTTAAAATACACGATAATACCGGGGACTCACCTGGTGTAACAGCTACTGGCAATGTCGCTCCACTGGGTGCTCCTAACTTTTTGCGAGCATCAAAGGGCACAAATACAATTGAATTGCAATTTGACCGTTTAATGGCTGACCCAACAGGCAAAGAAGCCCAATTTACAGTAACGGATGTTGGTGGCGCCGTGACGGTATCTTCTGCCGCATTAAAATCCGGTGATAATTATACCATTCTGCTCACGATGGGAAGGGTATTCAATGGAACTGTCAATATTTCATATACTGCTGGTTCTGTAGCATCACAGGTAGGAGGACTATTGTTAAGCTTTAGCTCACAAATTGTTTCCCTGGCATCGCAAACAATTACTTTTGGTGCTCTTCCTGCCAAACTTTTGGTGATCCTGCCTTTGCTTTATCAGCTTCTGCCAGTTCTGGTCTGGCAGTAGTATATTCAAGCTCTAATACATCAGTAGCAACCATTAGTGGTTCAACATGTACAATTACGGGAGCTGGTTCTGCAACCATTACAGCTTCACAGGCAGGTAACGGTACCTATTCTCCTGCAAGCTATGCCCAGGTTTTAACTGTTAATAAAGTAACGCAAACTATCACATTCAATGCTTTATCAGCAAAAAATGTGGGTGATGCTGATTATTCACCAGCAGCAACAGCCAGTTCAGGCTTGACTGTAAGCTATGCCAGTTCTAATACTGCAGTAGCAACCATTGTAAGTGGCAAAATTCATATCGTGGGACCCGGAACTACTATCATTACTGCCTCTCAGGCTGGTAACGGAAATTATAGCGCTGCTTCCGATGTAACTCAAAGTCTTACCGTGAATAAACAGAACCAGACCATTACTTTTGGAGCCATTCCGGCCAAACTTGTCGGAGGGGCAGATTTCTCTCCTGGCGCAACAGCCAGTTCCGGCCTCACAGTTAGCTATGCAAGTTCTAATCCGGCGGTGGCTACCATTGTTGCGAATCAAATTCATATTGTGGGCGTTGGAACTTCCACAATCACTGCATCGCAGGCAGGGAATGCAACTTACGCAGCGGCAAGTGATGTTACTCAGTTATTAACGGTAAATAAAAATAGCCAGACTATTACTTTTGCTGCTATTCCTGCAAAAACTTACGGTACCGCCGATTTTTCTCCCGGAGCAACAGCATCTTCAGGCCTCACAGTTAGTTACGCAAGTTCTGATCCGGCGGTGGCTACCATTGTTGCAAATCAAATTCATATTATTGGTGTCGGAACCTCAACCATTACAGCTTCACAGTCGGGCAATTCCAACTATAATGCTGCATCGGATGTTGTTCAAACATTGACAGTGAATAAGGCTAACCAAACTATTACCTTTGGAGCTTTAACTGCTATGACCTATGGAGATGCTGATCTGGCTCCCGGTGCTACAAGCAGTTCCGGACTATCCGTCGCATATGCCAGTTCTAATCCGGCGGTGGCAACAATAGTAGCCGGGAAAATTCATATTATAAGCTCCGGATCTTCCATTATTACTGCTTCTCAGGCTGGCGATGCCAATTATAATGCTGCAACCAATGTAACGCAAACATTAACTGTCAATAAGGCTTCTCAGACAATAACTTTTGGAGCTTTACCAGGAAAAACATATGGTGACGTAGATATGGATCCTGCTGCTTCAAGCAGTTCAGGTCTTACAGTATCTTATAGCAGTGGTAATACCGCTGTGGCAACTATAGTAGCAGGGAAAATCCATATTACCGGGGCAGGTAGCGCTGTTATTACAGCTTCTCAATCAGGCGACGGAAACTATAGCGCAGCATCCAATGTAACCCAAACTTTAACAGTTGTTAAAGCTAATCAGTCAATTACTTTTGGTCCGTTAACATCCAAATTGCCAACTGATCCTGACTTTAATCCGGGAGCTTCAAGCAATTCAGGATTGGCTGTTGCTTACTCCAGTAGTAATCCGGGCGTTGCTACAATTGTGGCCGGAAATGTTCATATCGTTGGTGTTGGAACTACTACAATAACAGCCTCTCAGACTGGTAATAGCAACTATAATGCTGCAACTTCTGTTGATCAGACATTCACAGTCGGAAAACTTGATCAGACTATCACCTTTGCATCGATACCTTCAAAAGTATATGGAAGTGCTGATTTTGATCCTGGTGCGTCAGCTTCAAGTGGTTTAGCGGTTACTTATTCAAGCGATAATACGGGTGTTGTATCCATTGTGGCTGGTAAAATTCATCCGGTGGCGGCAGGTACTGCAAATATAACCGCATCGCAGGGTGGAGATATTACTTACAATGCAGCTCCCGATAAGATAATTTCGTTTGAGGTGACAGCTGCTCCATTGACAGTTACTGCTGTAAATAAAACTAAAATTTATGGTGAGGCTAATCCTGCACTGACGGTAAGTTATTCGGGATTTGTAGGGAGTGATGATGAATCAGTTCTGGCTACATTGCCTGATGTAGCTACTGCTGCTCAACAAAACAGCAGTGCCGGGGATTATGATATTGTTCCATCGGGTGCCAGTGCTTCTAATTACTCAATTAGCTATGTAAACGGCACGCTTACAATTAGTAAAAAGTTGTTAACCGTTACTGCAGCAAATCAATCAAAGATATATGGCGAACCTAATCCATCTTTAACAATTCTGTATTCAGGTTTTATTGGATCAGAAGATGCTACTGTACTTGGAACAGCTCCTGTAGCTTCAACTATTGCTGACCAAACTTCGGATGTTGGTTCCTATGCCATTGTGCCTGGAAGTGGGATAGACGAAAACTATTCATTTAATTATGTAAATGGAAGTTTGACTATTGAGAAAAAGGAACTGAATGTTAAGGCTGATAACCTGGCTAAATCATTTGGAGATCCTAACCCGGTACTTACCATTTCATATACAGGTTTCGTAAACAGTGATAATGAGTCAGTAATTAACTCAATACCTGCTGTTTCAACAACAGCAGTGCAACTAAGTCCTGCGGGTTCTTATCCTATTATCTTGTCGGGTGGAAGTGATAATAACTATACCCTTAATCTTGTTGATGGAACTTTGTTAGTTAATCTGAGAACATTAACCGTAAATATCAAAGACCTGTCTAAATCTTATGGCGATCCAAATCCGGCTATAGAATTTACTTATTCCGGTTTTGTTGATGGCGACGATGAATCTGTGCTGGATCAATTACCGGAAGTTACAACCATTGCAACACAATTTAGTAATGCCGGTGACTATGATATTACAGGTTCAGGTGGGTCCGATAATTTTTATACCTTCTTTTTTACTTCCGGCAAACTCCGGATTCTTAAAAAGGAAATTACTGTTACGGTCGACAATGCAACCAAGGTTTATGGTGAAAATAATCCGGCATTCACGCTTCATTATAGTGGATTCATAACCGGTGAGGACGAGACAGATATTGATGAATTACCTGTTGCGTCTACCCCTGCAAATGCGCTTAGCGGAGTTGGTTCATATGTCATTACTCCTGCCGGTGGATTCGGATGTATCAATTATAGTTTTTCCTATTCAACAGCATTGCTTGAAGTAACCAAAAAAGATATTGCAGTAGTTGCGGAGGATAAAGCAAGATTTTATGGAGATTCAAATCCTGTATTAACAATTCAATATATCGGAATGGTTAATGGAGATGATGGTTCCGGAATATCGGGTGAGCCAGAAATATCAACTTCTGCTGATGCTCTGAGTCCTGCAGGTACTTACCCAATAACTTTATCCGGCGGATCGGACGACAATTATAATATAGTTACCCTTACCAATGGTTTGTTAACTGTTAAGAAGAAGGAACTGCTGGTTGTTGCTGAGAATAAAGAAAAATTGTATGGCGAGCCTAATCCTGAATTAACTTCTGTTTATACTGGTTTTGTCAATGGTGAAGATCAGTCTGTTCTTTCCGAATTGCCTGTATTATCAGTATCGGCATCAGCCTCATCTCCTGTCGGAAATTACCCGGTTACAATATCAGGAGGTAGCGACGAAAATTATGCTTTTGTTTTTACCGATGGGTCACTTTCGATTGGCAAAAACAACTTAACATTCAGGCTGATCTTAAATATAAGGTGACTGGCAGGGCAAATCCTGAATTTACTTTTACTTATTCTGGCTTTGTAAACGGAGACTCCCCGGCCATGCTGACAACCCTTCCTTTGGGAACAACTATAGCTACCAATACGAGTGATTTAGGTGACTATGACATTGTTCCTTATGGCGCTGAATCTGATAATTACGACCTGGTATACATAAACGGAATATTACGGATTATAGGTTTATCGGGCGACAAGGATGGTGATGGATTCATTACTTCACCGGAAATAGCAGGTGATAATGATGGCGATGGCACAATAACTCCTCCTGAAATTGCCGGTGATATTGATGGTGATGGAAATATAACAGTTCCTGAAATTGCCGGGGATGGCAATGGTGATGGTATTATTGCTTCTCCTGAAATTGCCGGTGATATAAATGGCGACGGTAATATAACTTCACCGGAAATTGCCGGTGATAAGGATGGTAATGGAATTATTGAATCGCCTGAGTTTGCTGGTGACAAAGATGGAGATGGGATTCTTGATCCTGAGGAGTTGGTTGGTGATATGAACGGTGATGGATTGCTGATGTCTCCCGAAATATGCGGCGACCTAAATGGCGATGGTAATATCTCTAGTCCTGAATTTGCAGGTGACAAGGACGGCGACGGCACTGTTAAATGAAGGCGAAAAAGTTGGCGATAAAAATGGTGACGGCACTATTACTGCCCCTGAAACAGCCGGTGACAAAAACGGGGATGGCTCAATAACTTCACCCGAAGTCTGTGGCGATGTAAATGGCGACGGAACTATCACAAGTCCTGAATTCGCAGGCGACAAAGACGGCGATGGCACTGTTGATGAAGGCGAAAAAGTCGGCGATAAAAACGGCGACGGCACTATTACTGCCCCTGAAATTGCTGGTGATAAAAACGGTGACGGCAATATTACCGCTCCCGAAGTCTGTGGCGATGTAAATGGCGATGGTACTATCATAAGTCCTGAATTCGCAGGCGACAAAGACGGCGATGGCACTGTTAATGAAGGCGAAAAAGTTGGCGATAAAAATGGTGACGGCACTATTACTGCCCCTGAAACAGCCGGTGACAAAAACGGGGATGGCTCAATAACTTC
>JAAUTT010000180.1 GCA_012031335.1 Bacteroidales bacterium
AAGCCTGCGTTTTTTAAATCAGGTGTAATCTTCGGATCAGTTGGAAATTCTTCTTTTATAAAATAATCATTTTATATCACTTCGAAATTTTCAAAACAATAACTTTATATTTGTAAAAGGCCCTCAACCCATTGTTTATTATTTAGTAAAAATTGGGTATTTAAGAATAGATGTGGCTTTTCTTTCTTATAACTACCTAATATAAAAATCCTATTTCACTAAAATGAAAAAATTACTTATCTATTTTCTTTTACTAATAATTTCTTGGCTAAACAGCTCAACGCAAGCGGAGAATACTATCGGTGGTGAACCCAAATTGTGGCACACGGTAACCCTTACCTTCGATGGGCCAATGGTTAATGAAGGCGATTTTCGCCCCAATCCGTTTCTCGACTATAGGTTAGAAGTGACTTTTACCAATGGCGACCAGATTTTTAAAATTCCCGGTTTTTTCGCCGCTGATGGCAATGCCGCCGAAACTGGTGCGAATAGCGGAAACAAGTGGCGTGTGCACTTTGTACCAAACCGTATTGGTGTATGGAATTACAGCGTTTCGTTCCTTACAGGCCGCAATATCTCGATAAGCGATGAAATTGCCCTGGTCGATTATCGGAAGGATACCCCGGATGCCGGTATTGTTAAAAACTACAAAGCCACAGGAAAGGTCCAGGGAATGCCTTTGGCTCCTAATGGAGTAAAGGGCTCGTTTACGGTTGCCGGAACCGATAAAAAAGCTCCCGATTTCCGGGCCGATGGCAGACTGAAATATACCGGCGAAAGGTACCTGAAATTCGAAGGATCGGGTAAGTATTTTTTAAAGGGCGGTGCCGATAGTCCCGAAAACTTTCTGGGTTATCACGAGTTCGACAACACGCCGCCTAACCACAAATATGCCAGCCATGTTAACGACTGGAAACCCGGAGATCCCCTGTGGCATGGAAACAAAGGCAAGGGTATCATTGGTGCATTAAACTACCTCAATTCCAAGGGTATTAACTCGGTTTATTTCCTTATCATGAACATTCTTGGCGATGGCGACGATGTTTTCCCTTATGCCGATTACGACGAACGTTACCGTTTCGATTGCAGCAAGCTCGACCAATGGGAAATAGTTTTTTCCCACATGGAAAAACTGGGAATCATGATGCACATTGTCACCTCCGAAAACGAGAACCAGCTACTGCTCGATGCCGGTTTTCTGAATAACCAGCGCAAGTTGTTTTATAGGGAAATGGTGGCCCGCTTTGCGCATCATTTGGCTGTTACCTGGAACTTTGGTGAGGAAAGTGGCCCTGCTCCGTGGTACGATAATGTGGGACAATCCATAAAACAGCGGAAGAGTGGTATCGAATATCTCAAAAAAATAAATCCTTATGGAGGTTTTGTTGTTGTGCATACCTTGCCCGACAATCCTGAGCGCCATGATTTACTGGCACCATTTCTGGGTTTTCCATTCCTGGATGGGGCCTCGCTACAAATCTCCAAATCGGGGCTGGTTGCAGGCGAAATTGCCAAATGGAACAAGTTGTCGGCCGACTCGTCCCGGCAATGGGTGGTTAACCTCGATGAACTTGGCCCTCCGGGTGTTGGTATTGTTCCCGACAGCCTCGATCCAAAGCACGACTTTATTCGCAAAGAGGTATTGTGGCCAACCCTGATGCAGGGTGGTGCCGGTGCCGAATGGTACTTTGGCCGCTTCGACTTGTCGACCGACCACTGGCAGCCCTGGAATAATCTCTGGGACCAGACACGTTTTGCACTTCAGTTTTTTCAGCAAAACCTGCCTTTCTGGAGAATGAAACCTTCACCGGAGCTTATTGCCGATGCCGATCGGAACTTTTGTTTTGCTGCCGAAGGCGAAATATATGTTGTTTATCTTCCAAGGGTGGTTCGGAGATGTTACATCTTCCGGCAGGCAATTATAGCATAAACTGGTACAACCCGCTTACCGGTGGCAATCTTATACCCACAAAGCAATTGAAGGTGAAAGATCCGGGCCAGGTCTCCATTGGTTTACCTCCCATTCAAAATGGCGATGACTGGTTAGCTCTTGTTGCAAAAGCTAAAAATAAGCCCTAAAATAGAAATACTTGAAGAAAATAACTTTATTAACAATCAGAATAAAGTCTATTTTTATAAGGCTTTTTTAATATAATTTCACCCAATTACTGCATAACTATGAAAAAAGTATTTATCCATTTTGCCGATGGTTTCGAGGAAATTGAAGCGCTGGCGCCTGTGGATATTTTGCGTCGTGCCGGATGCGAAGTTTCCATGGTATCTGTTACAGGCATAAAACAAGTAACCAGCTCGCGGGGAGTAAAAGTTATTGCCGATAAATTATTTGAAGAAATGAATTATGACGAGGCTGACATGTTAGTTCTGCCAGGAGGCATGCCTGGTTCCAGAAACCTCGATCAACATGATGGTCTGAAAGCCAAACTCATGGAAGCTGCGAATCAGGGTAAATATATAGGAGCCATTTGTGCCGCTCCTATGGTACTTGGCCATCTTGGGTTACTCAATGGTAAGCGGGCAACCTGCTATCCAGGCAACGAACCCGATTTAACCGGAGCAACATGTACCCATAAAGGACTCGAAATAGATGGCAATATTATTACCGCCAAAGGTGCAGGCGTGTCGATACAATTTGGACTGGCACTTGCCGAAGTACTGGTTGGTTCAGAAAAAGCCGGTGATATCAAAGAGAAAATAATGATGGAGTAACATAATCCTTTTTAAAACATACTTTCCATTCCACAAAATTGTTTTAAAACCTTTCGAAATAACCCGATAAATCAGGCATAAGACAGGGCATTTCACTGTCCTTGGTTTTTAGGATAAGATACTACAAACGGGAGATAGGATTTGTAGTCTGGTATAATTTTCCCGGGCTTTGTTCACCCTTTCATTTCTTTATTTGTTATCTGCAATAAACCAGGAAGGAAATCAGTTATTGAAAAAGGTTCAATCGGGCATTCATTTGCCAGGTAATATTCAGTTAGTTTAAATGAAAAAAAGAAAAGCAAAACAGGAAATAAGTTTTTGAAATATTTGATATGGCTGTTAATTACGCTAATTCTGCTGACTGGATTGCTTTTCGGTTCCGTATATGCCGGCCTTTTTGGATCCTTGCCAAACAGCAAAGAATTAACGGAAATCAACAATGAGGAAGCATCGCTGGTCTACTCGGCCGACAATGTTATTATCGGGAAGTATTTTGCCCAGAACCGCACCAATATCAGATGGGAGGATATCCCGGAACATTTGAAAAATGCGCTTATTTCCACCGAGGACAGACGCTTTTTAACCCATAAAGGCTACGATTTATTCAGCTACCTAAGGGTACTTGTAAAAAGTATTTTATTACAGGACAATAGCGGAGGAGGTAGCACACTTACCCAGCAACTGGTTAAAAACCTTTATGGCCGTAAAAATTATAGCTTCATGAGTTTACCAGTGAATAAACTAAAAGAAGTAATCGTAGCATCGCGCCTCGAAAATATTTACACCAAGGAGGAACTTTTGTTACTTTACCTTAATTCGGTTCCTTTCGGAGAAGAAGTTTATGGTGTGGAATCGGCCGCCCGCAGATTCTTCAGTAAACCTGCAAATAAATTAAAGACAGAAGAATCGGCAGTTTTAGTTGGAATGTTAAAAGCTAATACTTATTACAACCCTGTTTTGAATCCTGAAAATGCTCTTGCCCGGCGCAACCTTGTTTTAAGCTTAATGCATAAGGAAGGATACATTACTGCCAAAGAAGCAGAATACTATAAGAAACTTCCGTTGAAGCTCAATTACGAAAGAGCGGTTCCCTCACCCACCGGTTATTTTGTTCAACAGGTAAAATGGAAAACCGAAAAACTGCTCGATTCTATTAATAGTGAAACTGACACGGAATATAATCTCGAAAAAGATGGACTGAGAATTTATACCACCCTGAACATGAAAATTCAGGAATATGCAGCAAAAGCCGTTAAAACTCATTTAACCGGAATGCAAAAATTGTTAGACAGGGAACTTGAAAACCGTCGTTATAAAAAAAACTGGCTGGTAAAACAAAAGCAGTTATCGACCGATGTTGGTAAGGATATGCTAAAACGGAAAGTCAGGCTGTTTGACTGGGATGGATTACAAACCAGGAATCTAAGCAGGTTCGACAGCCTTTGGCACTATTATAAAATGTTGCATGCCTCGGTGCTGATTACCAATCCCAAAACGGGTGATGTATTAACCTGGATTGGTGGCAACAACTTTCAGGTACTCCCATTCGATATGGTTCTATCGCACCGTCAGGCCGCTTCGGCATTTAAACCCGTACTTTATGCCGCAGCTCTGGAGAAAGACATGGATCCCTGCACTTATCTCGAAAATACAAAAAACAAATACGAGGGCTACGAAAACTGGGAACCTGAAAATTATAACCAGGAATCAACCTCTGATAGTACGGTGGCCCTCTGGTATGCCCTCACCCACTCCATGAATCTTCCATCTGTAGATTTATATTTCAGGGTTGGAAAAGACGACCTCCTTAGTACCTGTGAAAACCTAAAACTGCCTGGATTTAGCGGCGATGCGCCATCTATTGCCCTAGGCACTCTCGACATATCGCTCTACGAAATGGTGAGGGCTTATGGAGCATTTGCGAATGAGGGATATATGACTGATCTTGTGATGATCAAAAAGATTACAGATGCTCAGGGAAAGTGTTGTATGCGGCTAAACCATCCGAATCCATGCAGGTTTTCGATACCCAAACCAGCGAAACTATTACAGCCATTTTACAGCAGGTAATAAATCAGGGTACAGGAGCCGGAATGCGAAGCCGTTACGGCATCCAATCGACACTGGCCGGGAAAACAGGAACGGCCCAAAACTATTCCGATGCGTGGTTTATTGCTTATACTCCCAATATGGTAATAGGAACCTGGGTAGGAGCGAGTAAACCGGATATCCATTTTTTCAGCAGCAAGGGTTCAGGATCATCTCTGGCAATGCCTGTAGTAGCCCGGATTTTGAGAAATATCGAAAGTAATCAGCGCTTAAAGAATAAATTCCTTACTCCTTTTAAAATTTCGGATGAAGTATATTCCTTTCTGGATTGTGACCCTTACCATGAAGTTGGGATAAAAGGATTTTTCAACCGACTTTTCAGTAAAGAACCTAAGGAAGATAAGGATACTGTAGCATCCGAACCCAAAAAGAAGGAAGAAAAAAAGGATGGCTTGAAATCGTTTTTCAGGAAGTTATTTAATTGATTTTTGATAAGAAAATTTCGGGACTACAACATAAGGCAAAAAAAAGTCCCGCTATTTGCGGGACCCGAAATTTAAATGATATATGGTCAATAGACTATACTAGTCTAACATTACATGCATTTAATCCTTTTCTGCCTTCTTGAAGATCAAAGGTTACTTCATCGTTTTCTCTGATTTCGTCTACTAAACCTGAAACATGAACGAAATATTCATTTCCTGATTTTTCGTCTTTAATAAATCCAAATCCTTTTGAATCGTTAAAAAATTTTACTGTGCCGTTGTTCATAATATGATTTTAAAATAATGCGACAAAGATACATTTTTATTTTGATATAATTTATTAATTTTCAATACAATTCAAAATAATTTTTTTTAGGTCGAAAATCAGCCTGCAATCCAACCTTTTTCCCATTTTTCTATTGCTTACTCCTTGATAAGAAAGGTATTAGTAATTTGCGGAGTTGAAGATTTCCCTCACCTTCATCAAAATTTATAAAAAAAATAAAACCTAAAGAATAGATGCACGTAAATAACAATCTCAATTCATTTGATATCTCATAAAATTTTCATAGTAGTAGTTAGTTAGTAGTTACAATTAAAAAGGCAGCCCTGGGAAGCGCTGCCTTTTTTCATTATGTAAAATAAGGTTCTGTAAAAACTTGCAATAAAAAAGTTTTTAAGCTCTGTCCAGATTGCCTTCTATACGACTTCTTACTAATTCGGACAATGATTCGTAGGAATGATTCTCCGGAAATACAGGTTTATGAAACTCCACCCGGATTAGCTTAAATGGTTTGGGAAATATACTGCCTCTGGGTAATGCCTCAAATGCGCCTTTGATGGTTACCGGAACTACTGGCACATTCAATTCCCTGCTGAGAATAGCAAAGGTCTTTTTAAAATCGCCCAGCTTACCGTCGCGCGTACGCGTACCTTCGGGAAAAATTATCAGGTTTTTCTTTTTACGAAGCACTTCGGCCATTTTCTGGATCGATTCTTTCAGATTGTGGTTTAGATCCATAATAATGATATTATTGCGGTTTGCCAGGAACTTCACAAATGGATTTCTGATATGCTTTTCCTTGGCATAAAAGTAAGTTTTCCGCATTTGACGAAATTTCAACAGTGAAGCAAGGAACAAACCGTCGAAAAAGCTTTGATGGTTGGCTACAATTATGCAGGGACTATTTGGTATATTCATTTCACCCTTTCCACTGAAACGAAAATAAACCATAAAAAACAAGTGAGAAATTTTCACAAATATATTACCTGTAATCCAGGTGGAAGGCAGATTCAGGTTTATTTTCTGGCGTAGAATCTCTGACCAGTTGACCTTTTCGGCTCTCGACCGCAATTTATGATTGTGCAGATATTCGCTCAACGCCAGTATATTATCAAATTTAACTATCTCACTTATTTCCATTGATATTCCGAAGCCCGATTCAATAAACACCTGAAGACTAACTTTATCGAGAGAATCAAGTCCTAAATCCATTTCGAGATGACAGGACGGTGTTACTTTTATTTTCTTCTCTGTCTCAAGATAGTTTTTGAGAATATGGTACTCTTCCAGTTTTATTTCGGTATTGCTTTCCTTTTTTATTTCGTTTTCAACAACCAGCTCCTTTAATTTGAACCTTTGGATTTTACCCATACGGGTTTTGGGTAACTCCTCCATTGAGATACTAAAAAGCAATACCATTTTATAAGGAACTACTGACTTATTATATGGCTGGAGCACATGTTGTTTCAGATAATCGTAAAGTTTATCGGCATCCTGTTCCTCATAAACGTTTAGATCGGGGACTATAATGGCCCTTAAACGATCGCCATCCTGAAAACTCCAACTTCTTTCACCACAGGGTGAGTTTTCAGGAGCTGGTCTTCAATTTCAACAGGATTGATATTTTTCCCGTTGCTTAACACTATTATTTCCTTTTTTCTTCCCGTAATATATAAAAAACCTTTTTCGTCGATATACCCCAAATCGCCGGTATATAACCAGTTATCCCTGATTACATCTGCTGTTTCCTCCGGTTTATCCAGGTAGCCTTTCATAACATTCAATCCTGAAACTACAATCTCACCATCACGGATTTCTATTTTTGTACAATATAAAGCTTCGCCCGGAGATCCGATTTTCACCCTGCCCGGACGGGTAAAGGTAATCATGGGAGCAGCTTCAGTCATACCATACCCTTCGAGCACTTCGAAACCAACTGTACGGAGGTCACGGGCAACATCAGTATCGAGAGCTGCCCCACCTGAAACGAGATATCGAATATTTCCGCCGAATTTACGTTGAACCGATCCGAAAATAAAACGGGAAAAGCGCAGGGTGTCTACCTTTTGGGCAATGTTAAATAAAAACCGTGCTATAGCCTTTTTCCTGATTTTATCCATCATTCCACCCCGTATGGCAGCAAAAAGTCGTGGAACTCCAATCACCAGTGTTACCTTATTCTGTCGGAGTGTGCTGAGAATATCCTCCGATACCATAGAGGGACTAATGGCAATTGTCCCCCCGGTTGAGAGTGGCAATATAAGCGTTCCCAGGAGTGG
>JAAUTT010000181.1 GCA_012031335.1 Bacteroidales bacterium
GGGTTGCCATAGGAAAAAACGGATTAAAACAGAGTCAAAATGCAGAACAAGGAAAAGCTGATTGAGAAAATAAAACCAATTGAATTTCAAAAACCTTCTGATATAATTATCAGACAAAATCCGGGAGCTGATAAGTTCAGGAATTATTAAACCTGGCGACCGTTTGCCTGCCGAACGTGAACTGGCGGAACGTTTTGGTATTGGAAGAGGTTACATCCGTGAAGCCTTAAAAAAACTGGAATTTTATGGTATTGTGAAAACACTACCTCAAAGCGGTACCATGGTTGCAAACCTTGGTATATCATTAATTGAGGGGTTAATGAATAATATCGTCACTGTTGAAGCCGACAATTTCCCGATGTTAATTGAAACCAGGCGCATTCTCGAGATCAACACCGCAAGCCTTGCAGCTCAAAAAGCCAATGATAGAGACATAGTTGAATTAAATTCACTTTTGGAGAAATATAGAGAAAAGGCTGAAAAGGGTGAAAATGCAATGAGCGAAGATTTATTGTTTCATCTTAAAATTGCCGACATTTCCAAAAACTCTATTTTGAAATCGTTGATCATGATCATTACCCCCGAAGTTCAGAGGCAATCGCAGGAATTGAATACATGCAAGGATGACAGGCCGAAATATGCATTAGCCGAACACCAGGCTATTTTTGAAGCCATTAAAAAACGCGAACCAGAAAAAGCGGCCGAAGCCATGGCCTTTCACATGGGTAAAACAGTTGCTCCGGTTTAAATTCTATATTATTTGAGAAAATATTAAATCTTTTGGATATTATTAGATATAGTATAATATTATTTTGTGGTTAACCAATCACCAATGCTTTGTTTGTCATGTGGAAATTTAAAATAAAAATAGCGGAAGGTATTCCCAATATCCGCTGGTATATTGCAGGGTTGCTCTTCCTATCTACAATAATCTGTTATGTCGACAGGTTAACAATCTCAATACTTGCCCCTGTTATTAAAACCGACCTTGGTCTCAGCAATCTTCAATATGCAAGTATAAGCATCTGGTTTTTGGTATTCTATTCAATTTTTCAGACCATTTTTGGCCGCATATACGATAAAATAGGGACACGAAATGGTTTTGTAGTGGCAATAACCATTTGGTCGGTATCAGCAATGATGCATGCTGCCGCAAAAGGTATTGCCGGATTCTCCATCTGGAGGTCGGTTTTGGGAATTGGCGAAGCCGGTAACTGGCCAGGATCAATCAAAGCCATTTCCGAATGGTTTCCGGCCAGTCAACGTGCCCTGGGATTGGCCATTGTAAATTGCGGCGCTGCCATTGGATCGGTGGTGGCACCTCCCCTCATCGTTTGGCTTCAGCTAAGCTATGGGTGGAAAGCTGCTTTTATTGCCACCGGAGCTATGGGTTTTGTTTGGCTTATTTTATGGTTGTTATTTTACAATTCACCCGAAAAACACAAATTTATAACCAAAAAAGAGCTTGATTTTATTCAATCAGATGAAAAGAAGGCGGTCCCGTGCGATGAAAAAATATCCTGGCGTAAATTACTGCGATACAAACAAGTGTGGGCCATTGTTCTGGCAAGGTTTCTGGGTGATCCAATCTGGTGGCTGTATTTGGTTTGGCTGCCATTGTACCTTTTTGATGTAAGAGGCTTTAATATGAAAGAAATAGGCGCTTTTGCCTGGATACCTTTTCTTGCCTCGGGTATTGGCAGTATTGCCGGTGGTTGGCTTTCGGGATTTCTCCTACAGAAAGGTTTTACGGTAAATAAAGCCAGAAAAATTGCGATCATCTTCCCGACTTTTTTAATGCCACTGGGCATTGTGGCCATTTATGCCTCTTCCGCTTCAATGGCTTTGCTTTGCATGAGTGTTGTGCTATTTGGGTTCCAATTCTGGGTAAACAATGTACAAACATTGCCAAGTGATTATTTCCCGAAAAACTCAGTGGCAACAGTTGCAGGTTTGTCACAAACCGGGGCCGGGATTGGAGCTATGATATTTACCCTTGGCGTAGGCTGGGTAGTCGATCATTTCTCGTACACCCCTGTACTGATGGTGGCCGGATTTCTTGGGCCTGCGGCTACAATTGTATTATTGCTGCTGGGAGGCAAAATAGATCGAATTTCACTTAATAAATAATAATATCAATGAAAAAAATTTTCCTGCTTTTATTGCTTACATATACAGTGAGCACGCTTTTTGCCCAAACCAAGCCTTTTATCGATTGGGCGAATTTAAAAAACCCTGTATACTCACAGCCGGGATGGAGCACAAAAGATGCCTGCATGATGTACAACGATGGCTGGTTTTACCTGTATTTCTCCGCATTTTTTTATGATGCAGGAAGAGAACGTAGTCATGTGGTTTCGGTGCGTACGCAGGACTTTAAAACCTATTCCGAACCATTATTCATATGGAGTGGAATGGAAGAAGGATGGATTGGGCTCTGTTCTCCCGATATCTCCAGGATTAATAATACCTGGATATTAACATTTAACTCATGGGGTGATAAAGAAGGAAAACCTAACCAACTTTTTTATGCCACTTCCACAGACCTGGTTCGGTGGTCGGGACTGAAACCGCTTGCCAGAAACATCACCAATGATGTGAGAGCCATTGATGCTGCAATTATACCTTTCAACAAAAAATTTACATGGTATGGAAAAGAGTGCAGGAACCGCTGATCTCGGTAGCCGACTCTCTTGATGATTCCAACTGGAAAATAATTGGCCGGCCGGTAAAAACCTGGTTCGAAAATGGACAATTCATTGAAATTGATAAAAAAATTTACATGATGGTGACATCCGAAGGGCATCTTCCAGCAATCACCAGAATGAAAGGAAACGGTAAAGCCGATCAGGATTGGTTGCAATGGGAAGATTTAAGGAATATTCCACTTCCAGTCGAAGAATTCAATAAATTTCAAACATCAAATGCCGCTTCTATAAACGACTGGAGGGTAAACGACGGATATTTCTATATGCTTTATGCCGGGAAAACCGAAGGAATATCTCATAACCGCCGTGGAGACAACAAACTGGGAATTGCACGTTCAAAAGATTTAATAAACTGGGAAATACCAGGATCTAATAAATAAAAGAATAGTTTATGTTTAGTCACATAAGAGAATTTTCGCACGGGGAATCTATTATTCCATCAAATGATAGTTTATTGCCCGACACATATTTTAACATTATTAAGTTGAAGCGAGGGGAAACTTATTCGCTTAAATTACCTGACTATGAAACTGTTTGGGTTGTATTGCAGGGGAACTCAGATGCATTTGTCGATGGCAAACAATATGCGAATATTGGTCAGCGCAAGGATGTTTGGAGTGGAAAAGCCGACTCTGTGTATGCCGGAGCAGGTGCGGAGGTTATGATCATTGGTAATAATGAAATAACCGAAATCGCTATTGTGGGGGGTAAATGCTCACAAAAGTACCCATCTTTCCGCATTAAACCCGAAGAAGTTGAGATGGTTGAAGTCGGTTCTTCGGAAACAAAGAGCCATCGGAAGATTTTTCACATTCTGGGACAAAATGGTGCCGGATGTGCAGGTAATCTTCTGGTTAGCGAATTGTATTGCGAAGAAGGGTGCTGGAGTGGCTACCCCCCTCACAAGCACGACTCCGAAAATCCTCCTGAGGAAACAGCTTTTGAAGAGACTTATCATTACCGGTTTAATCCAGATACAGGATTTGGCGCCCAATTTTTGTACGATGATCATGGAAATTCACATGTTGTAATGACCAGACATGGTGATACCTTTGCTTTTAAGGGTGGATATCATCCAACGGTTACTTCACCGGGTCACGCAGAATATATTTTAACTATCCTGGTGGGTAAACATCATCGCTCCCTGATCCAGAATTTTAAAGAGGAACATCGGTATTTAATGGAAAAAATACCTGGAATAGCAGGAATGAGAGAAAAATTTAAATAGATAAAAAATGCTTGATTTTGGTTTGAAAGGAAAAGTTGCATTGGTTACAGGTGCAACTCAGGGTTTGGGTTACACGCTTGCCAGGGGTTTGGCTTCACAGGGGGCAACTCTTATTATAAGTGCACGTAACCGGGAGAAACTTGATTCGGCCCTGGAACGATTGCAAAAAGAGGGATTTGAAGTGCGAGGTTATTTATTCGATGTGACAAATCAAAGTGAAATTGATGCTGCCATTTCAAACATTTTGAGTGATTTTGGCGCAATCGATATTCTTGTTAATAACGCAGGAATCCAATACAGGGCTCCACTGGAAGAGTTCCCCGGAGAAATGTGGGATACCGTCATCAATACAAACCTTAGCAGCATTTACCGTGTAAGCAAGGCGGTTGCTCCGATTATGATCAGACAGCAATCGGGGAAAATAATCAATATCTGTTCGTTAATGAGCGAGGTGGCCCGTAATTCAATTTCAGCTTACACCGCAGCAAAAGGCGGGGTTAAAATGCTTACGCGTTCCATGGCAACCGAATGGGCAAGGCATAACATACAGGTGAACGGCATAGGGCCTGGGTATTTCAAAACAGAGATGACAGATGCTTTGGTCAAAGACCAACAGTTTAGCGATTGGCTATGTAAACGCACACCTGCCGGTCGCTGGGGCAACCCTGAAGAACTGTTAGGTTTATTGGTTTTCCTTGCAAGTGGTGCTTCGAGCTTTATCAATGGTCAGGTAATTTATGTGGATGGGGGCATACTGGCAACTATTTAATAGTACAAAGTAGTAAGTCGTAGGTCGTAGGTCGTAAGAAAGAAGGGAAATTCAATTTAATTAATTTACAATATAAAGGTAGTCTTTCAAAATAGGCATTTCTCATACCTAAATTTGAAAGACTACCTTTTTTCATTACAATTCTACTGTTATCTGAACATCCTTGTTCGTTAGGGTTTCCTGTTGTAAGCGCAGTTCCTTTTTTGGAGTATCATAATGCCAGCCTCCATTTTTCCCTTCCTCAAGCTTTTTCATGCTTTTACCGTCGATGGTTACCTTCGTTGGGATACGCTCAATATGCATTTTCATCTCAAACTGCCGCGAAAGCATCATGCCCTGGAAATTTCCCTGAATGCTCCCTATGCTGAATTGTATTTTACCAGGGCTTTCATTACAGGTAAATTTGGTGGTGGCATACTTCCCTTTAAGGTAATCGTTGCTGGTTCCATCATCTTCGTACATGGTAAAAGCTGAGGAGCCCGACGGGTAAACATCGAGGGTTATTTTGCGGTTGGAACCCAACTCTACCGAGCGGGCATAATCGCGCATGGGGATGATAGCCCCGGCCCTTACAAACAAGGGCAGAACGTCGACGGGAGCAGATGCAACAATGGTTTGACCACCCTCGTACTTTTTCCCGGAATAGTAATCAATCCATCGGCCGGCAGGCAGCACAAGCTGTTTGGTGGTGGCGCCCTTTTCGTTAACCGGCCCAACCAGCAATTCATTGCCAAAAAGATATTGATATTTATTGACTCCATCACCCTGGATCATTTTTTTGCCAGTATGACGAGTTAGGTGAGCATACGAATAAATGTAGGGGAACAATTGCATCCTTAGGTGCGAATACCTGCGGTACATCTCATCAGCCCGTGGCGAGAACTGCCAGGCCAGGTTGCCACTGCTGTTGAACAACGACTGAAAAACCTCTGTTACCGGGTTAAACAACGAAAACTGAATCCACCGCATAAACAATTCCTCACCAAAATCGGGGCAGCCAATAATGCGAAATACCCCCGCCATCGTGGGTTAAAAAAGGCACTTCGTACTGAAACCGTTTTGGCCAGGCTACCATTTCGATGTTTTGGGTTAAGCCTCCCATAGTTGAATTGGCCGAATTGGGAAACTCCGGTAATGTCCAGGCTATTTCTGAGTCGCCTGTCCATTTTCCCGGATATTTTTTATGATCGGGGTCGGTTAAATCTCCAACATGTTGCATGATGAAAGCCCTGCCGGTTGTTTCTTTGCCATATTTCTGAATGGCCTCGAAACAAGCTTTGCCAAAAGGGACACCCGGGTTGCGGTCGAGTTTCAGGAAGTCGAGTCCCTGGTCGAACAATGGTTTTAAGCGTTGCTGAAAATAATGTACAGAGGCAGAGTCGGTGAGGTTGATCTGGCCAGCCACGCTTTTACTGCCGTAATTGTGCCATCCCGATTTATTCGGAAATACTTTTTCAAAGGCACCTGCTTTTTCAAATTCGGAGAATACTTTTTCGTTGCCATCCTTGTTGATAATGTCCCACACCCAGATGCCTCCCTTTACATTGAGTTTCTGCATCTCTCCCCACATTCGGCCGGGGTTTGGAAATGCAATGGTATCACCTGTAAAGTTCATATAACCTTCCGGTCCGCGGCCTCCATTGGTGTAATTCCAGAACCACGAATCGATCCAGTAACCGTCAATGGGATAATCGTGGTCGATGATCGATTTCACCCTTTCGACAGATTCCTGTTGGTTGGTATAACCACCATACAAAATACCGAAAGCCCAGGCCGGAGGAAGGACAATATTTTCATCCGCACCCGATGACAGCGGTTTTACGGTTTGTGAAGAAGTTTCGTTCGGACCGCGGCCCTGAGGGGGGATTTTCGTTGTTTAAGGTAAGAACAACCTTATCAATGGCGTATTGCCATTCTTCGCCCATTACAAATTCCAGATGATGTTTCCCAGGTGAGGTTATGTTCCAGAAAGCCGGACCTTTGCCATCTTTGGGGTTACTGCTCCATGTATAATAATGCTCAGGAATATTCATTTCACTTTCCCTTTTTTCGGAATTGAGGGCAGGGTCGCTGGTAGTCTGGTATCCTTCGGCATCAATGAGCCCTGTTGAAATCCCGGCGCGGAGCCCGAAAACAGGATTCAGTCCTTTGCTCAGGTCGCGGTCGAGCCACACTTTAACATCGTTGCAGTTGTATTGTCCCCGGCGGCCTTTCCTGGCAAGTATCCACAAGGCATATTTGCCGGGTTTGAAAATTCAATATCAAAACGAAGAACGCCTCCCTTCCAGGCTCCTGTAGAATCGGCCTGCATGGCTTTGGTATCAAATGCATATGTTGCCTGGCTCCATTCATTTATATAAGAAGCGTGTTCTGCGACCATGCTTATAATGCCCCCAATTTCGTGAAACACGTTGTTTTCAATAACCTTGCTTTGGGTTGTTGTTACAATCCCCTGGTCAACCAATTGAGCTTTAGAAATGGTACTTAATGAAATAAATGCACAAGCAGTTAAAAAAAAAGTTGAAATGATTCTTTATCATACTGTTTTCTTGATTTTTAGTTTAAAGAAATTCAAAAGCATTGGGGAAATGCAAACAGTTGCAAGATACAATAATCATTAGGCGGAGAGCCAATGAGTCAAGGAAAAATTCGTCGGGAACGATGCCGGTTGATGTTTTATTTGGTTGAACCTCTGACCACCAATTTAGTGTCGAGCATAATTTGTTTTGGTTCCTGAAGGTCGGGTTTACCATTGATTTGTTTCAGCAGTGCGGTTGCGGCGGCTTGACCGATTTCGAAAATGGGTTGCTGAATGGTCGTAAGCGGAGGGTCTACCAGAGCGGCAACAGGCTCATCGGTAAAGCCCATTACCGAAATATCTTCAGGTATTCTTATTCCATGTTTTTTCAGGGTTATCATGGCGCCAAAAGCAACAGCATCGCAAACGCAAAATATGGCATCGGGCAAATCGGGTAGCGCTAAAATTTGAAGAATGGCAAATTCTCCGCTTTCTATGGAGAAATCACTTTCTATAACCATATTTTCTTTGAAAACGAGGTGGTTTTCTTCTAAACAATTCTGATACCCCTAATTTTCGTTTCTCTCGAACTACA
>JAAUTT010000182.1 GCA_012031335.1 Bacteroidales bacterium
ATCTACTAATGGATCGTGCAAAACTATGTCTGCCCCCTTTTGTTTGGCAAATTTATAAAAAAGTTCAGACGGTGAAAATCTTGTATCACCAATATCTTCGCGATAACTTACTCCCATTAACAATATTTTGATACCTGTTAATGATCCATCAAAATAATAAAGCAATTTATCAAGGGAAACGAGCGGCATTTTTTTGTTAACATCAACAGCCTGTGTACTAAAAGGAAAATCAAGACCATTGATATTAAACAATTCTTTTGCTGCGATTTTCGCAAACAAAGGATCTTTTGTTAAACAATATCCACCAACTCCAAAACCAGGTTGTCTGATATTAGAGTGTGTTGGTCTTTTACGTATTGCATCAATAACACTAAATAAATCAAACCCTACTTCCTCTGCAAAACGGCCCCATTCCTCAATAAATGCAATATTGACCGCCCTGTAGCTGTTCTCTAATACCTTAGCCGTTTCTGAAGCAGTTGTAGATTCTAAACGAATCAAAGGATAATCTTTTGTATTAATGATATGTGATAAAAAGGTTTCGCATTTTTGGGCAGCTTTTATTGTTGTACCTGAATAAACACGCCAATAATTTATAATGGAGTTTAAGTATTCTGCTCCGGGCATCACCCGTTCATACGAATGTGCAATATAAACTTTTTCCGGGTTTAATTTTCTGCTTTTTAAGCACTCATGTATTATTGGTTTGACTATTTTTTCACAGGTTCCCGGGGGAACTGTTGTTTCAACAATAATAAGGGTTTCCTCTTTTATACAATTACCGATGGTGAGGATAGCATTTTTAAAGGGCTCTAAATTAATAGAAGGTTTATCCGTTTCTGAATGAGTAATGTCCAGATTAACACTAACCAAAACAATATCTGCTTCTTTATATATGGAATTGTTTGTTGTAGCAGAAAGATTTCCCCTTAATACAGAAATTTTTGTTTGTTCGATGATTGAAATGTCACTGGTTTCAAAAGGGAATAATCCTTTATTTAATTTGTTTATCCGGTCAAGTCCTGCAGAATTGTTTAAATCAACACCAATAACATTAAATAACGGTTTTTTATCCGCATCGGTAGCAGATGCCGTTGCTACAGCCATTGCTGCTCCAACAAATCCCAAACCTTGAATTACAATAGTTTGCATTCTTAAATATTGTATTTTTATTTTACTTAACTCAGACCAAAGGCCTCTTCCCAACACTTAATATTTTCTTTGCCGGTTATAATTTTTCTAAAAGTCCGGTATTTTTTTTGCCTTGGATTTATGATTATCCAACTCTGAGAAAATTTTAGTTAATCTAACTGATAATTCCTCAATATCATTAATTTCAATATGATGAATACCTTTTTGAGTTAACATTTTATAGGGTAGCCAACTTCCATTAATTACAATTGCATTGGAAATCAGTGATTCAACCATGGATTTGTTAAAAGCATCGTTTTCCCTTAAATTAAGCATGAAATTACTTATTATTGAAATACTTAACGATTCTTCGGAGGTGAGGTATTCCTTCAAAACCATTCCATTCAATTTTAAATCATGAAGTAGTTTTTCAACTCTTTCTTTATACCCCTTTTCACAATTGCCATAGGTCATTGGAATATAAAAAAAGAATGTTTAAAATATCTCGCTGTAGTTTTGATATCTCATGAAGTATTTTTATATGATTTTGACTTTCAAAAGCATTATAACCAATTTTTAGAACATATTTATACTTTGGAAGTTCAAAACCATTTTTTTTCAATATGTTTTCCCCAATATTTCTTAAACAAGATCGGTTGTAAATAAGATTATTCACGTACTCTTTTTCAAGACCAAACAATGCATACTTAATTTTTATCTTTAAATTTCTTCCAAATTTAGATAGAAGAATTTCTTCCATTTCTTTATTAGGCAGAATAATACTATTAGCCCTTTGCAGCGCGTCATACTGTAAAGCATAAATCTCTTTTCCGGCAGTAGCCATTAGATCTGATCCCCAGATTGCTATGGATACATGAACTTTAGATGGGATTGAAGGTATTAACTCGCACTGCCATGAACTTAAGAAATGAACATTAACAATATCGTATTCACTTATTTTACTTAATATTTTGGCTTTGTAGATTGATTGAACTACATGGTTTTTAAGGATTGAACTAACTATGTTGAAATTAAACCTGTATTGCTTACAATAACGAAAGAAGCGGAAAGTAAAAACAGACCTAAGAACTTTTTGTTTATTATTGAATCGTGTTGAACAGATTCTTTGGTGATTTCAAAATTATTGTCTAAGTATTTGTAATCGGCTTCAACCCCTGCTTCTCCTTTTTTATATAGATTTAATCCATCAATAAGATATTCATGACTTCCGAATTCGCGAAGATTTTTAGATAATACATTAATGGGATTAATGTTTGCACTACCCAATATCAGAATCTTAATCATGGAATTAAATAATGTATTTTAAATATTCATTCCAATCCCCAATATCTTTCCAAGAGCCTTCTGAAACAGGGAAACATCCAACCTTTCCACCACTTTGTTGAACATTTTCAATTAATTCTGTAACATGAAAGAATTTTTGATCCGGGATTCTGTCAATTAATTCAGGATTAAGAATGTAAATACCTGTATTAATCATGTGTGTTAAATCGGGCTTTTCTTCAATTTCCGTTAAAACTCCATTTTTACCTGTTTTAACTACCCCGTATGGGATTTTATAGTTTTTAATTGCAACAACCATTGTAATATCATTGTTGTTTTCTACGTGATATTCATAAACTTCCCCATAATCCTGGTCGATTATTATATCACAATTTGTAACAAAGAAGGGTTGCGTTAATTTGTCTTTAATTAGTGAAATGCTGCCAATGGTACCTAGCGGTTTGTTTTCAACAAAATATTGAATATTATAGTGATGAGGCAGGCTATTAAAATAATATTTTATAACATCAGCTTTATAACCTAGTGATAGAAAGAAATTTTCGCAACCTACATCCACAAATTTATCCAGAATAATTTCTAACATTGTCTTGTTACCTATTGGAATTAAGGCTTTTGGTATTACGTTCGTAAGTGGAAGCAGCCTTGTCCCTTTACCTCCAGCCATTATTACAACGGGCAGATTGAGTTTTTTATGGGCTATGGTTTGTTCAATTGGAAAATAATCTTCCCAAAATATCACATCATATAAATTACCATAATTATCAACAACAGGCATACACTCTGCTCTAAGCCTAATCATTTTCTCTTTTATTGATTGTTTAGGTTCATTTGGAGTAGCATAGACTTTTTTACTATCAAGGATATTGAAAATTGGATCATTAAGACTGTAATTGCTTAATATGGCACGTTGAATATCTCCGATAGTTAGAATACCACAAAATTTATCTTTATCATATACAAATAAAAGTCGAACCATTTCCTTATCCATTAATTCAAGACAATGAATTAATGACTGATCTGAATTTACAATTCGGTTCGAAATGGTTTTTTTAATATCCTTCATATATCGTTATTTCTTAGATATTTGGCCGGATTACCAATGACAATTGAATTTGGGGATACATTTTTAACAACTACTGCTCCAGCTCCAACAACGCTGTTTTTTCCTACATGAATATTTGGCAAAATAGTTGAGTTTGCTCCAATATAGCACATATTATCAATATTCACCCGTCCAAGGATCACAGCATTTGGAGCTATTGTTGTAAAATCATCTATCATACAATCATGCATAACATTTGCCATAGAATTTATTTTTACAAAATCTCCAATTTTTGTTTCAGATGAGATATTTGTCAAACTCTGAATTACTATTCCTTTTCCCAAAATTGAAGAAGATGAAATATTTGATTTAGGAGAGATTAAATTGGTAAAAGAAAAACCGATTGATTGGTAATGGAGTACAAGTTTTTTTCTGAGAGAAGGTTTGTCGGGACAAATTATTACAGGTACATTAGGATATTGCAGATATATTTCTTTTGCATCATCATCACTGCCAAGAATCGGATATTTACGTAAATTCCCTTTTAAACTATTATCAATTAAGCCAATGATATTGAATTTACACGCTTCACATAATTCAATAATCTCATGGTAGGCGCCAACTATGATAATATCTTTGTTCATCTTTTAACTATTTCAGCCAATGTTTGTCCAATATATTTAATCTCATCAGTTGTTAATGAAGCATACATTGGAAGAGTAATTAAATTATCACTTACATATTCAGTTAAGGGAAGTGAAGTTGTATGCTCTTTGTATATTGAAAACAAATGAACTGATGGATAATGGACGCTGGTTTGAATTCCTCTCTCCTCCAAATATTGCCTTACTTCATTTCTGAAATCTTTAGAACTGTTCTTTAGTACAATTGGCATAATATAATTGGATACGAATTCCTGGTTGTGACAAAATGGGACAATAACCCCTGGTATTTTCTCCAGTTCTATCTCATAATTTTTTCGAACCTCCCTGCGAAATTCGAGGTCATACTTTATTTTATTTAACTGCGCGATTCCAATTGAAGCATGAATGTCATCCATTCTGTAATTATAGCCTAATTCTATAATATCATAACTGCTTGAATGCCCTTTAGAACGTTGATAGGACAACGTTGTCATACCATGCGATCGAAGTAGCTTTACCTTTTTAGAAATTTCCGGATTATTAGTAACTAACATTCCACCTTCACCCGTACTAATATTTTTATTCGTAAAGAAACTAAAACAACCAATATCGCCAATTGTACCTAATTTTTTATCATGGAACTCCGATAAAGGACCATGACAGGCATCTTCGATAATTTTTAAATTAAACCTATTTGCCAAGGTTACTATTGCTTCCATGTCGCAAGGGAATCCTGCATAGTGCATTACCATGATAGCTTTAGTTTGCGGTGTAATTAATTTTTCAATCTTGTTTGGATCAATATTTAAGTTTTCTAAACTGGTTATATCACAAAATACAGGTTTAGCATTTACATATTTTATTGCATTAACAGTTGCTGCAAATGTCAATGACGGACAAATTACCTCGTCACCATCTTTCAACCCTAAAATCCGACAAGCCAAATGGAGTGCACTAGTACAATTAGAAGTTGTGTGGGCATGGTTAACATTTAACATCTCAGAGAACATTTGTTCAAATTCCTCACATTTCGGACCAGTCGAAATCCATGCAGACTTTATGGTATCAGTTACTGCTAAAATTTCGCTTTCATTAAAATTAAGCTTAAACAAAGGAATTTTGTATTTCATAAATTAATTTAAATAGAATTACTTGAAGATGAATAGTATTGCTAAGAATAAAATTTGGCATCAAATAATGCCGATTTGTCGTTCCATATTGGTTTTCCAATTTGCCAGTAGTCGGAAGAAATTACTGTTAAATGAATTGCATTCTCAATACTATCACAAATATTCTCAGCTGACCTGTCTTTATATGAAGCAAATAATCTTAGGCTATACTGCCCCCCCCTAAGCATCAGTTTTGGAATTTCAAGAAAACATGAATTCTCGTTCTTAAATTCGGTATGCATTTCGTCTGAAAGAAAAGTAGCAATGTTATTTTGGAATTCATCCCGAAAATTTATGCCTAAAATCATTTTTTTGAGATCAATGCTATTTTTCATTTGAAAGCTCATTTTAATCTTTAAAAATCCACCTGTGAGAACATTATCAATACTTTTGTCATTGGCATCTAAAAATTCAATTTCTGTAAATTTCAATTTGCCATTTCCATATCTATCTGTTCTTGCTGAGAGTGATATCCCGAAATGACTATTTGTTTGCATATATTGTGCAACTGCTTCATCAATACTTCCAGTAAAATCCATTGTCCCGTTTTTTAATACGACTCCGACATTACATAAGGATTTAATACTGCCTATATTATGACTTACAAACAAAACAGTACGGCCATGCCCCTGACTTACATCCTGCATTTTGCCAAATGGCTTTCTTTTGAAATTCAGCATCACCTACTGCCAATACTTCATCAACAATAAGAATTTCGGTTCGAGGTGGGCTGCAACGGCAAATGCTAACCTCAACGTACATACCAGATGAATAACGCTTTACAGGAGTATCGATATACTTATGTACTCCTGCAAAATCAACTATTTCATCGAATTTGGACAGTATTTCTGCTTTACGCATCCCCAATATTGTACCATTAAGAAAAAGATTTTCCCTGCCGGTTAATTCAGGATGAAAACCGGTTCCAACTTCAAGTAATGAAGCTATGCGCCCTTTTACTTTAATTGATCCTGTAGTTGGAGCAGTAATACGGGAAATAATTTTAAGTAAAGTAGATTTACCGGCTCCATTCTTCCCAATAATTCCCACTACACTGCCTCTTTCTATATCGAGACTGATATCCTGAAGGGCCCAAACATATTCATCACCTAGGGTATCGAGCTTATTTTCGACATTTATCTTTCCTGTATCGTCGGGGTGTTGTAATACTTTATTCCAAAATCGGAGAAGATCACCTTTCAGAGTATTGGACCCAACAATTCCTAAACGGTATTGCTTCGAAAGGTTTTCAATTTTTATTACAGAATCTGACATATTTAAATAGTATCCATAAATTTGTTTTCTACTTTATTAAAAAGAAGAATACCCACAAAAACAATAAAAAAAGCAAAAGCAATACTATAATTATAGTTTCCCTGGTTTACAGTAGAGGTACCTAATAGTCCTGCTTTAAACGATTCAATAATTGGGGCTAAAGGATTCAACATTATTATAAATTTATAATCTGCCGGTATTACAGATGAGGGATAAATCACAGGGGTTGCATACATCCATAGTTGTGTTCCAAAAGCCATAAAGTTACTTAGGTCTCTATACTTTACAGTGAGTGAAGAAATAATAATTCCAAAGCCAAAACCAATTAATGCCAGAAGTATTATATGAAACGGTATTAGTAATGCCCACCAGTTTAAATTTAAATGCGTCCCTTTTAAGGTGTAAAAAATAAAAAAGATAATGAGTAGACCAAACTGGATAGCAAACTGTATAAAATTTGAAATAATTCCGGAAATAGGTGTAACTAATCTAGGGAAATAAACCTTACCAAATATGTTGGCATTTGATAAAAAAGTGCTACTGGTTAAAGTGAGACATCCAGCAAAGAAATTCCAGGCTACCAGACCTGATAAATAAAACAGGGCAGGCGGAACCCCGTCTGTTGAAATACGTGCTACAGTGGCAAAAATGATACTAAAAACAAATGTGCTGAATAATGGACTAAGAATAAAACCAAAATGGACCGAGTATAGTTTGTTTAAAACGGGAAACGAAATCGCGACGTACAAACACCATAATTAAGTCACGATAATCCCATAACTCCTTTAAATTTATATCAAAAAGCCCTCGTTTAGGCTTGATAATCAAATCCCAATTTTCATTATTACGTGCTTCTTTATTTAATGCTTTTACCATTATTAACAATAATTAATAGTTTAATAATCATTAAAAGAGTATATTTTGACTTTGATTTTCATTAACAAAATATTAGCTTCCTGGTTGTACAAATATATTATTTAAGAAATATATCCTTAATTTCAAAATAATAATTTTCATTATTGCTTTTTGAGGACTTAATTGATATATATAAACTATCTGAAGGATTATTTAAAGTATGTTTGATAAATGCATATGAAAAGTTCATATCTTTAGATTTACTTATTTTAGATAATCCTAATGAAATATTTGAATTATTTATTTTAATATCGATATCCGAAACTTTTAAATTTGTCTTTATAAAAAAAGTGATTTTCGAGTAATTT
>JAAUTT010000183.1 GCA_012031335.1 Bacteroidales bacterium
TCGGGATTATGGACTTGTTCCTTCCTGTCATGGCATTACAATCTACAATCAGCTGGATCGCCATAACCTCCCTTTCAATGAAAACGCAAAGAATCAATTATGTTTTTGGTAAGTTGTTTTGATCCATCAGACAGTATGTTTAAAGATCCGTTAATAACTGAAAAAGACAGGATCGGTAACAAGCATAGTTGGGAACATATCATAGCCCATAATTCAGGATACCCCCCACGAGCTTTAAGTTTGCTTGGTTTAATTATACTGGCGCTTCAAACAATCCTCCTTACATTGATTTACGGAACGGAAACGTTTATGATCGGGTAAAGAATTTAAGATGGGAAGACCCTTGGTTGGAAGGGGAACATTTTTCGTCAGCATTAAAGTGGTATTGGAATCAACTTACTGATAAAGATAAATCGCTTGATGATCCTTTCATAAAAGACTATTTCAGGGCTTATGAGGAAAATATTCTGGATGTAGAAACCGGACTGCCCTTAAATGGAGGGTGTAAAAGTCGAGCCATTGCCATGGCCGGATTGTTTAAAGTGTATACAGGATATTTGACCGTGGGTAAGGTCTATCCATATGCAGACAAGGCTATCGACAGTGTATTGAAGCTTCAATTTAACGATGGTTCATTCGGTGATAATTTAGTTAAAGGGGCTATGACAATTAACTGGGATGCCATTTGGGTGCTTAGAGAACTTGATATAATGCTCAAAGGGTCATACCGTCACTCTGATATTGTGCAAGCCGGAAACAGATTAGCTGATTTTTTGATGAACGTGCATCGTAAACCTGATGGAGGCTTTTCTTTTCATCCAACTCATTGTATGATGGAGCACAATTCCATAAAAACATCTGAAAAGTATGTAGAGAGCGATACGCAAGGAACAAGCATGAGCTTAAGATGTCTTTCGTATGCCGATGAATGGAATTTAAAAATAAAACTTTTTTCTTACTGTGTTTATTAAGTACTAAAAAATACACAATATAATTTCAATGAAAAAACAGCTTATTGCAATTTGCCTTTTTCTATTAAGTACAAACTATTCTATTTGTCAGAATAGAATCAACATCTTTAGCCCTGGTAAGCCATGGAAAGATAGTAATGGCAATCCCATCAATGCACATGCCGGGGGCATCCTCCTGCACGAAGGGAAATATTACTGGCATGGACAAATTATGGTGGAAGGAGCCAGCCCTTATGGGAGCAATGCCCAGGTTGGGGTAAGCTGTTATTCATCTGCTGATCTGTATAACTGGGAAAACGAAGGTGTGGCACTTAACGTTGTAACGGACGACTCTATGCACTTTCTTGCTAAAGGTTGCAAAATAGAACGTCCAAAGGTCATTTACAACAGGAAAACCAATCAATTTGTGATGTGGTTTCATCACGATATCAAAGGGCAGGGACACCGCAATGCCTTAACCGGAGTTGCAATAAGCGATAAAGTTTCAGGTCCGTTTCGGCTGATAAAAATTTTCCGGCCCAATGCCAATTTCTGGCCTGTAAACGTGCTGGAGGATCAAAAGAGGTTCCCCAAGCCAGAGGCTTTGAAAGAATATAGTGGTGGCAGTTTACCCGCACACCCCGATTCGTTAAACATATTGGGTCGTGATTTTCACCGTGGTCAAATGTCGCGCGATATGACGTTGTTTGTGGACGAAGATGGAAAAGCTTATCACATCTATGCATCGGAGGAAAACAGCACCATGCATATTTCGGAACTTACCGACGATTATTTGTCCTTTTCAGGAAAATACGGTCGCGTGTTCGTAAACCGTTTCATGGAAGCTCCAACCATGTTTAAAAAGGATGGCAGATATTATATGATTAATTCGGGCTGCACAAGCTGGGCTCCAAATGCAGGTCGGTCTGCTGTAGCTGAATCAATATGGGGTCCCTGGAAGGAATTGGGCAACCCTTTCATTGGCGAAAATGCCGACATTTCCTTTAATTCCCAGGGAACCTTTGTATTGCCTGTTGCGGGCAAGAAAGGAGCTTATATCTATATTGGAGATCGCTGGACTCCCTCAAATGCAGTGAATGCTACATATATTTGGCTGCCCATTCAGTTTGAAGGCGAAAAACCGATAGTGAAATGGATGGATACATGGACTTTGATTTTCTTCAAATAAATTATCAGAGCGATAGACGTAAAATAAAAAATATGACAACCAGACGAACTGCATTAAAAACCGGCGCAGCAGCATTGGCCGGTTCATTATTGTTTCCTGACAAAATATTTGCAACAGGCAATTCGAATCATCGGGCAGTTGTTCCGATTCGAGCCATCACCAAGAGCCCTAAATTTCACTGGTTCGGGTATTACGATAAATTGCAGTTCGACCCCACAAACCGCTATGTGTTAGGTATGGAGGTTGACTTTGAGCATCGTTCGCCAGCCACTGGCGATGAGGTTCGCATTGGCATGATTGATCTGCTGGATAACGATCGATGGGTTGACCTCGGTTTGAGCGAATCCTGGAGTTGGCAGCAAGGGTGCATGCTGCAATGGATCCCTGGCTCGGATCAGGAAATAATCTGGAACAATAAACAAGGCGACCGGTTTGTATGTCATATTTTGAATGTAAAAACAGGAAAGAAGCGAACCCTGCAAAAAGCAATTTACGCTTTGAGCCCTGATGGGAAATGGGCCATTGGTACCGAATTTTCGCGTATCCAGAATTTGCGCCCCGGATACGGATACGCAGGGGTAAACGATCCATACGAAGATGTTAAAGCTCCTTCTGCCATTGGTCTTTATAAGATTGAGCTGGCTACAGGTAAAGAAACCTTGCTGTTTTCACTTGCCGATATTGCCAAAATACCTTATAACGGACAGAATGTTGAGGATAATTTCCATTGGTTTAATCATTTGCTGGTAAATACCGATGGAAGCCGGTTAACTTTTTTGCACAGGTGGAGGGCTGAAAAGGCAGAAAGGCAGGTTATGGCAGTAGGAGGATTTACAACACGTATGTTCACTGCCTCGGACAAACGGCGACGACCTTTATTGTATTGACCCTTCGGGGCATACCTCTCATTTTATCTGGAAGAATCCCCGACATATCTGTGCCTTTACCAAACCATTGGGACAAGAAACCGGGTTTTATGAACTTGAGGATAAAACCGGAAAATCTACCCGCATTGGTGTCAATAAAATGAAAGAGAATGGCCACCAAACGTATTTACCCCTTGGCAACGGAATGGAATGGTTGCTTTGCGATAATTATGGACGCATACAAACACCATATCTTTACCATATACCTACCGATAAGCGCATTGATTTAGGCAACTTTTCTTCACCACTGGAATACACGGGCGAATGGCGTTGCGATTTGCACCCCCGGTTTAGCCCCGACGGTAAAAAAGGTTTGTATTGATTCAACACATGGGGGAAATGGCCGCCAAATGTATGTTTTGGATATTTTGGGGGCAATATTTTGATTTTGATTTTAAAGACTAAATAAAATATCAATAAGAGTCGTTTTAAAATTGATTCTTTAATTACATGATGGTTTAATATAAGGTTGCATAAGGAATGCTTATACCTGTTTAACCGTAAAAGTAATAGTAGTTAGTTAGATTGATAACCGTCCGGGCCTCCAAACCGGCGGTTATTTTTAATTTTATGATCTTCAATATTCTTCCTTTACCCCGAATGTAAAATCATGCTCAATTTTTCACCTGACAGAGCTACACGTTATAGCAAAAGAACTACACGTTAATCTCCCTTAACCATGCATCAACACAGTAAAACCAAACATCATTTCCATTAAACCAAACTGACACCTGGTTTTTCTGCAGCAAAAGCGAACAAAACCAACTGGAAATCTGACAGAACTTCGCAAAATCATGACAGAGCTTCAGAGTCTTCAGATAAGGGCAAACCTAATTAGTACTTATAATACTTACTTGATATGGTTCTTGATCTGCATGGTCAATTAAAAGAATACATTTTGATGAATCATAATAAATCCATAACTTAAGGCTATAAATCAATAAAAATAGATCGAATGAATCTGAAAAACCTCAAAACAAGAACAAAACTTATCTATAGCTTTTCTTTAGTATTGGTGCTGGTAATCGGCATTTCTATCCTGGGTATCCACAGTTTATGGGATCTGAACGAAAAACACAATGATCTTGGCGTAATTAAAAGTACCGAAGCTGATTTGCTGACCACCCGCCTTAACATGCGAACTTTTGTTCACCTTCGCGACACCCAGTATTTTGGGGTAGCTATTGCCAGTGTTAACAACGCGATAACTTCAATTGACAATTTAAAAGATTTGTTGACCATTGAGGAAAACATTGAACTGGCACAGCAGTACTTAAAGCTCCTTACAGAATACAAAGCATTGATGCTCGAAAACAAGGATGCAAATGTGCGTCAGATAAATTCACTTGACCGGAGATTGGTGATCAGCGAAGATATCAAATCAGATTTTGAGGCAACGGGATTACCCGAGAATCATAAGCTAAATTTTTATTTTAACAATGCCCGGCTTAACGGTACTTATATTTATGCAAACAATAAGCCCGAGCTAATTGACGAGGCAAACAGGTATATTGACATGGCATTAGCAGAGGCCGAAAATATGCGACTTTCAGAAATTTCGGGATTACTCGCCGGGTATAAAGAAACCATGAACGACTTTATGCTTGCCTACAACCAATCGAAAGCTACAGAAGCTAAACTTGTGGAAAAAGGCAGGGAAATAGTTAAAATTGCCGACCATATAGAAGAAAATATCACTGAATTTATTAAAGATCAATACAGGGGTAGTTTGCTGTTTATTATTATATGTACCATTTTATCGGTTTTGGTAAGTGTATTGATTACCTTCCTGCTTACGAAATACCTGGTTTCAATGATAAATAAAGGCGTAGCACTTGCTCAAACCTATGCAGGTGGTAACCTGGCTTTTAAGGTGCCTGATGAAGACCTGGCCGTTAAGGATGAGTTGGGCGATTTAGCCCGATCCATGGTAAATATGGGCGAAAAAATGAAAGAAATTATTGCCGATGTTCTGATAAGCGCACAAGGTGTAGCATCGGCAAGTGGCCAAATCAGCAGCACATCACAGCAAATATCCCAGGGGGCTTCTGAGCAGGCATCATCGGTTGAAGAGGTGTCGTCGAGTATGGAAGAAATGGCATCCAACATAGAGCAAAATACCGATAACGCCAAACAAACAGAAACCATTTCATTATCTGCTTCCCAAGGAATTAATCAGGTAGCCCAAAAGGCTCAAAAAGCTGTTGAAGCCAACCGTATTATTTCTGAGAAAATATCCATTATAAACGACATAGCTTTTCAAACCAATATCCTTGCATTAAATGCCGCAGTGGAAGCAGCCCGTGCAGGCGACCATGGCAAAGGCTTTGCTGTAGTGGCATCCGAGGTAAGAAAGCTTGCCGAAAAAAGCAAAACGGCAGCCGACGAAATTGTTTCTCTGTCTAAAACCAGTTTGTCGCTGGCTGAAGAAGCAGGAGTAAAGATGATGGAAATTATTCCCGAAATTGAGCGTACCTCAAAACTGGTTAGGGAAATTGCAGCTTCCAGTGTGGAGCAAAATAATGGGGCCGACCAGATTAACAATGCCCTGCAACAACTTAACAACGTTACACAGCAAAATGCTGCCGCAAGCGAAGAACTGGCTACTAACGCTGAAGAAATGACCGCTCAGGCCGAAATGCTCCGGGAAAAGGTTTCGTATTTCAAAACCGGAGAGGAACATGCAGCCATGTTTAAGACCAGTTCTGGTAATAATAAAGCATCATTGTTGGCGGGCCACAAAAAAAGCAACCGTCGGCGCAAAAGCCCCATGGTCAAAAAGGTATAAACATTAACCTCACCGGGGCTTCGAATGACGAAAATTATACCAATTTGTAAACTAAGCTATGCCGGTTTGAAAAAATGCTTACCGCGCATTTTCATAATTGAGCATGCTGCATTTTAAAAAACATCGTTCGATCCAGGGGAAAATCTTCTATAGGATTCTCATCAAACGTTCGATAGGGTATTTTACAATGCTCTATCGAACGTTACAAAAAAGGCGGTTACAATTATAGCAGTCATCGTTGGGCGATTTTTTTGGTTTGGACTGTGATTTTTCATTTGTTTTTGAATTCTATTTTGAGTTTATAGGTGTTTTATGTTTTTCCTCGCCGGAAAATTATTCATTGGTGAATGGCATTAATCAATCTTAGCTTTTTGTTGTTAATTTACATATATTAAAATTGCCTCAGAAGGGAAAATGATTAATGATGACTCCACTAGTTAAAAATGAATTCTGTGAATTGTCCTGTTCTAAATCAGGTAGCATAATATTCCCATTTTGGACAAAGCAAATACCTAATTGTCCAATGAACTAATTGCTTTAAGAATGGACTATCAAATTATACAACCACCACCACAACTTGCTGACTACATCAGGCTGTTTTGGTATTTGGAGTTTAATGCCACTGAGGATAAGCCATTTGTTCATCGTGCGTTTGCACATCATTGCTTCGAAATTGTTTTTTGTTACAAAGGACAATTTAAGTTTCAAGCGGCTTTTGACCGGGAAAATAATTTAGGCTCGGGCGTTTACGGGCAAACCCAATCCATCAGCAAGGTGACTTCAAATACGAACTTCGGGGTATTGGGAATTTATTTGTATCCCTACGCACTTACTCAACTGTTTGGTGTGCCTGCAAGCGAAATTACCAATCAGTCAGTTGATGTACAAACCCTTTTCGGTAAACAAGGCAAAGAATTAGAAGAAAGAATAATGATGGCATTGGATAACAAACAACGGATTAAAATTATTTCCAACTTTTTTGAATCACAGCTAAAAAATATAAAATCAGAATTTTCCACTTTATGTTCTTCCGTTAAAACCATTTCAAATGCATACTCAACTCTTACTGTGAATATACTGGCTTCAAATAATTTCTTATCTGTCCGACAATTTGAAAGAAGATTTAAAGAATTTTCAGGATTTAGCCCCAAACTTTTTTTGAGAATAGCAAGGTTTAATTCACTTCTCAACAAGTCTTATTACGACAAACCGTTTGCCGAAATCGCTTTTGACTTTGGCTATTATGATGAAGCTCATTTCAGCCACGATTTCAAGGAGTTATCTGGCATCAGCCCAAAGGAATATTTCAAACCTGAAACACTAGCCGCCATCGACCGGGGTATAGTCATCCTTTCATGGTAAGAATGTCGTTTTTATACAAATTTATTCCTATGTAGTATGATAAATTTGCCGTTAAAAATAGCATTTACATGAAGAAGTATATTTTATTTTTCCTGATTGCAGGATTGACATTATTGGTTAGTAGAGAAGTGTTTTCGCAACAAACAGGCGACAACAGTTCCAAACTCTTTAACGAAGGTGGTTATGTGCGAGGTATAACACCTGCAAGAGCCATAGGATTGATTGAGTTGGCTTTGGGTTTATCAAGCCTCATCGTTGCGATAAGAGCTAAAAAACGTTCTTCAAAAAAAGGAGCAAAAATAGCATTAGTGTTGGGCTTCGGCGCGATTGTTTTTAGCTCAGTGCATCTTTTTTTGACAGCAGGAGCTGTATTTGGGTCGGGTAGTGGAAAAGCAGGGGCCATTATCGCATTTATATTGGGACTTATTGGTATTATCATTGCATTGTTGACAGTTCGTTCCCTCAAAACGAACGAGCAGCAATGAAAACGAGAGAACTGGTAAAGGCTGTTTCGGGAATGGACGATACATTTACAGCTCTGGCTATCAATTAT
>JAAUTT010000184.1 GCA_012031335.1 Bacteroidales bacterium
TGTGTCATCGTGCCTTTGTGTTTAAATTGTATTTTGTGACTTTTTTAGACACCCTCATCCTGGAAAACATAGTATTCCTAGATAATTACTACCTGTTTATTGGCAGGTAAAATTATTTAACTCCTCCTGTGCCTCCTCAAGTGCTTCTTCCCATTGGGTTCTTGTTAGGCCGGTTAAAACAGAACAATTTTCATAAGTCTTCATCGCATTTATATATGCCTGGTATGCGCTTTTATAAGCATTGCAATTAGCAACTGTGGGGGTATTGCCATATGTCATGGCTGCATTTATCACTGCGGTTAGTTCATCTTGTGTTGCCACAGACCAAGCGGTGGCACAAAGATCAGGATCGCTTTCCTTATCTTTTTTACATGACTCATTCCCAAAAAGGATCACTACAAATAAAAGGTAAAATAGTTTTGTTTTCATAATTATAGTTTTTAATGGATTCCAATTGAAACAGCTCTTCTATTATTATACCATATATTATTATATGCTATTTACAACAACTTTATCGACAAATTATCTCATTTACCTAATTCTTTTTTAAAAGGAATTTTAGCCTTAGGATAAACATACTTCCTAATAACTGATACTTTATCGACTATAAAATTCGAACTAATATTTTACTTATTAATCCTTGAAAAAGGGGATTTTTACGAAATGGTTGGTAAATTAAAGCGATGTAATTAATTCCTTCAGCAGCCTGGTCATATCCGGTTCTGCTTTGCCAGCAGCATTCAGCACATCCTGCAGTGTTACGTGTCTTATCTTTCCCGGTACACCCAGGTCGGTAATGATGGAAACGGCAAAACACTTCAGGTTCATGTGGCGGGCAACAATTACTTCAGGGATGGTCGACATACCCACTGTATCCGCACCAATGGTTCTTAAATACTGATATTCCTTTGGAGTTTCCAGGGAAGGACCCGTTACAGCTACATAGCATCCTTTTTGAATTTTGATTTTCAGGGCATGTGCAATCGTTAATGCCTGATCAATCAGATTCCGATCGTAAGGTTCGCTCATATCGGGAAAACGCGGCCCCAGTTCTGTATAATTTCTGCCTATTAACGGGTTGGGCAGGAGATTGATATGATCATCGATAATCATTATATCGCTGATTTCGAAATTGGGATTTAGTCCGCCACTGGCATTGGATAGAAAAAGCGCTTTTATTCCGAGAAACTTCATAACCCTTACAGGAAAAGTAACCTGCTCCATGGTATAGCCTTCATAAAAATGAAAGCGCCCCTGCATTGCCACTACTTTTTTATTGCCAAGGAAACCGAAAATAAGTCTACCATGATGGCTTTCCACTGTCGAAACAGGGAAATTGGGAATTTCTTCATACGAAAGTGAATACCGGACGTCCATTTCTCCAACCAGTCCGCCCAAACCTGTTCCCAGAATAATACCATACTCAGGCTCAAACGGAACTCTACTTTTTAAAAAGGATACTGTTTCGGTTATTGTTTGTAACATAATGAAGGATATATTTATTAAACTTTACGGCTTCTCCCGGATGGAATTCAATTTTTATGGGAACGGAATACCAGAAATCCGGCTGGGCAATAATGGATGGAAATTCCTTAAGGCGTGCCAGGTCCTTTTCGGTGGTTAGTATAATTTTATTTTTACCGGGCAATTTTTCAAACTCCTGTTGTATCATCTTCAGGTTATCCTGCGTGAAATAGTGATGATCGCGAAAAAGAACAGGCTTGAGGTTATCCGTATACTTTTCCAGCTGGGCAACTAAGGGAGCAGGATTAGCTATTCCGGCAACCAGCAGCACACTGTATTGCTTTATTTTTAAATCGTCGAAGGTTATTGTTTCTGATACTGCCGAAAGCGGTTTGGGATCGCTGTATTGAACCGAAGTAAAATAAGGATGCTGATTTGCCAACAGATCGAGATTTTTAAGCATTACCCTTTTTTGAATCGGGGTTATGGAAGATGGCGATTTGGAATAAATAACCACATCGGCACGGTAACGGCCTTTGGGGGACTCGCGCAACCAGCCGTATGGCATAACATGATCGTCCATAACAGGCCGGTTATAATCAATCAATAAAACTGAGATCCCAGGCTTAACATAACGGTGCTGATAAGCGTCATCAAGCAGAATTACATCCAGATCGGGAATTTCCTTAAGAAGCTTTTCAATGCCCCTTACCCTTTTTCGGTCTACCGCAACGGTTATGGCCGGATATTTTTCCTTCATCTGCCAGGGTTCATCTCCGATAAAGGCTACCGGAGTATTTTCGGTGGCAATTATAAAGTGACGTGTTTTTCTTTTATATCCGCGGCTTAATACCGCCACTTTATATTGTTTCGATAGAAGTTCGATCAGATATTCGATGTGTGGAGTTTTACCAGTACCTCCCACGGTAATATTCCCAACTGATATTACTAGGAATATGAAACTCTTTCGATTTATATATTTTCAGATCGAACAGCAGGTTTCGGAAAGCAACAATAAATCCGTAAACTAAACTTAACAGATATAAAAGTAATTTAACTAAAAAAGGTGCTTTCTCTCCCATCCCGGCCCATCGATAAAAATTTCTGTTAATATAACTGAACGGTAAATGGCATACGAGCCTGAACGCCGCTATAGGAAAGAATTCTGTCCAGTTCCTTCATCATCAGGGTATATTGATACGATTCTTTGCTTGTAAAAACCGATTGTGCTTTAACGCTGAAACCGCTCATTAAGCTTTCAAAAGGATCGTCGAGAACAGGAAGTTCTACTATCCGGTATTCTTTGAGCTTAGCTTTGGCAGCGGCAATTTCAATGGCTTTTTCAATTCCTCCTGTAACATCGATAAGGCCAATCCTAAGGGCATCCGTGGCATTCCAAACCCTTCCCTGCCCTATTGAATCTACCTGGGCTTTTGTTAACCCACGGCCTTCGGCAACATGAGAAATAAACTGGTCGTAAATTTCTTCTATCTGAAGGGTTAGTACTTCCTTCTCTTGAGCTGTCATGGCTCGGAACTGAGAACCGAAATCGGAGTAGGTATTGGTTTTGGCAACATCGAAAGTAATACCCAGCTTATTTTTCATAAAATCGCCTGCATTAAACATCAAACCGAAAACTCCGATGGATCCTGTAATGGTGTTGTTATCGGCAACAATGGTATCGGCAGGTGTAACAATATAATAACCTCCAGAAGCAGCTACATCGCCAAGCGAGGCAATCACCGGTTTAACCTTGGAGGCAAGCTTAACTTCTCTCCATATAACTTCCGATGCCAGGGCACTTCCTCCGGGGGAATTCACCCTTAACACAATAGCTTTAACAGAGCTGTCCTTTCTGGCTTTGCGAATTGCTTCGGATGTAGTTTTCGATCCAACTGTACTTTCGTCGCCTTCGCCAGGCATGATATCGCCCGAAGCATAAACAATTGCAATTTTATTTTTGGGAAAGCCGGTAAACTTCTTGGGTCTTTCGGTTTTAACATAATCATCCAGCGAAACAAATTCAATTTTATCCTCCGATTTGGCTTTGGATAATTTTGCCAGTTTCGCCAGCACTTCATCTTCGTAAAGTAATTCATCGATAAGTTTGTTGCTTTTAGCCGAAGATGCATCGCGAACAGCAAGGGTGTTTGCCAGTTCATTCAGCTTTTCGACCGAAATATTCCGCTGGTCCGAAATACCTTTCAGAATATGATTCCAAATCCCCGATAGCAGAGCATTCATCTGTACCCGGTTGGCTTCGCTCATTTTATCATTGGTATAGGGCTCAACAGCGCTTTTATATTTCCCATGACGGATGATCTGAGGTTCAATATCGAGTTTTTCAAAGGTTCCTTTCAGAAACATAAGCTCGGAACGCATACCAACCAGTGGCATATATCCCGATGGATTGATATAAATCTTATCAGCAACCGAGGCAAGGTAATAACTACTTTGTGTATATACTTCTGCATAACTGATAAGAAACTTTTTCGACTTCTTAAAATCCAGCAGAGCTTCCCTGATTTCCTCAACTGTGGCAATACCTGATGGAATAACGGTTAAATCGAGGTATATTCCTTTAATGTTATCATCAGTTTTTGCTTTACCGATATAATCAATAATGTCTCTTATGCCAAGATCGGAACTGGGTCGTAACGTCTGGAAGTCAAAATTCTTAAATGGGTTATTGGATGTTCTTTCGGCAATTGGTTTCGAAAATTCTATCTTAAGCACAGATCCGGATTCTACAACAACTGTTTTTTCGGTTGACGATATCAGTGCACCGATAAATGCAATGAGTATAAAGAACATGATCAAGGATGTAATGACAATTCCGGTGATGGTTGCCAGGGTATACTTTAAGAAACTTTTCATGGTGTAGAGCGTTTTGAGTCGGGTATAACTTTTATATGATTATAACATTAATATTATTAGAAATGAGCTTATAAAAATAGTCAATTTCTTTTTTCACCTTTACATCCTTTTAAAAACTTTCAATTTAATATGGCTCAGGTATATTTATCGTTGGGAAGCAATTTGGGCAACCGGATGGAAAATCTCGAAAAGGCGTTGGATCTGTTAAGCAAAAACACAGGAGAAATAATGCTCCGGTCGTATGTTTACGAAACAGGATCGTGGGGTTACCAGGGGTTGAACTATCTTAATATGGCGGTTAAAATTTTAACCCGGCTTGAGCCCGGAGAACTGATGGTTGCTTTAAAGAAAATTGAAAAGGATATGGGAAGGGTTAAAACTCCGGGAATATACACCGACAGATCAATTGATCTTGACATACTGTTTTACGACAATCTCATATATCAGTCCAGTGACCTTGAAATACCGCATCCGCAAATACCAAACCGCTTATTTGTATTAGCACCTCTGATGGATATTGCTCCCGACCATGTGTGTCCTCAATCAGGAAAAAAGATCCTGGAAATTATAAAAGAATGCGAAGACCGGGGATGGATACAAAAGTATAACCCCGCATAAATTCGGGCGGATCTTAAAAGATAGGAGGTTTAGAGCCGTAGGCAAGGTCGCCTACATCGCCAATACCCGGAACCACAAAGGAACGTACGGTAAGTTCAGCATCCAGGGCTCCCAGCCATATGGTAACAGTTTGATTCGAAAATCGTTTGCGTATGGATTCAATTCCTTCCTTACTGGAAATGAGCGACACAAAATGGGTATGACGGGGTGTTCCCTGCTCCAACAATGCCTGATATGCCATGGATATGGACGATCCCGAGGCAATGATAGCATCAATAAGAATCAGTGTACGGCCGGTGATATCGGGACATGAAACATACTCCGGTTTTAGGGAGACATTACCGCTTTTTTCGGGATTCCGGTAAAGGGAAACAAAACCACTGTCGGCTTTGTCGTAAAAGTGCAACATCCCCTGATGAATGGGTAATCCCGCTCTCATAATCGATATGATAACCGGTTTTTCAGCTAAAACCTTTTCTTCGGCAATACCAAGAGGGGTTGTCACATCCTTTGGCGCATAATTCAGGTTCTTGCTGATTTCGTATGCAAAATACTTCCATACGTTCAAGGTTTTGCCTGAACCGGAAACTGTCGGTTTGGATTCCCGCATCGCGTACTTCGGCCAGGTATTGGTTGAACAGGGAGTTTTGTTTGTTTAAAATAATCATGCTACGAAAGGTTTTAAATACCAGGGCAACTGATTTCTGTAATAATAGAAACTTTCGGACTTTTTTAGCTCCGATTTTCTCTAAAAAGGATACTAACTTGGAATTCCTGCTAATTTCGAAATGCAAAATAAGATTTTTTTCTGAGTTATTGCGGATAAAATCGTCAATAAGAAAAAACAATGCTATAAGCTCCAGTTTCTTGTGTTGTGTGATATGAAAAACCAACGTGGCTTTTTGATGCGACCACACAAAAAACCGAGTGCATAAACTTTATCATCCGGACCAACTACACCACATAGCTGACCCACCTTATTATTTGTTGCAGTAGTAACGAGTAACTGCATGGCTAAAAGTTCTTCGGTAGCTGCATTAGATTGAAATGCAAAATGTTTCTTCTTTAATTCAGTAATTTTCTCCGCCGAAATTTGCGGAACAACATTCATCTTAAGGCTGGAGGCTGCATCCAGCAATATTTGAAGTGGTTCGGGATAACTTTCCTTAACCTTGAGATAGGGTTTGATAAGGTCGAAGTCAAGAGATACCAAAGGGTTCTGATGACTTGTTGTATTTTGCATTTGGTTATGCTTATTCAGTTTTATTTTGGTATACCTGAAATAAGGAGGTATTTCATCGAAAAAAGCTCTGAGTACCGCTTCAGTAATCGTAGTTGTCGAAAAAACACCTAAATGGCCAGTTAGCTTTGGTTGGGTAAGGATATCAATGCCTGCGATCCTGGTTTGTGGAAGTGGCATTACTTTTTCATAATCGCCCTCAATCAGGGCTCCCCAACCTTTGCTTACAATATTCAGATACCACGAATAGGCATATATGGTTCCGTTAAATGCTTTTTTAATGCATTTATCCCATTTTTTGATATCGATGTTTTCGTTTGTTAAATAGGAAATGGCCAATGTGTGTCTATTTATTTCAAGATACAAATATTAAAGCAATCCCTTATAATAATGAATACAAACTTCAAAGGGAAAACATTGCTACAGATATAAAGTTCTCCCCTGGCTCCCGAATTTAAACAGGGTGAATGCATCGCTTGCAGGAAGAACTATTCACTGACATAGTTAAGAACAAATAAAGAAACAAAGTTTTAGATAAAAAGGAGATTAAAATCTGGTTTCGGGTTGATTAAACATAAATTAAGCCTAAGATATTTGATTTGCCTTTCAGGCTGTATCTGGTGCTCTTTCTTCGGGCATAAGCCTGATACTGGTGCTCCTGGTTACTTCTCCAGGGTTAAATTATTCCTTCGTCGGCAAAGCTGTAATAATTTTTTTCGCAAACGATAATATGATCGAGAACGGCTATATCCATGAATTTAGCAGCTTCCTTTGCTTTTTGGGTAATGGATATGTCGTTATCGCTCGGTTTGTGATTCCCCGAAGGGTGGTTATGACACAAAATCACCGACGATGCCAGTTTTTCAATGGCAGGCTTGAGAATTAGCCGTATGTCGGTAACGGTTCCGCTCACGCCTCCCTGACTCACCCGGATTTTATCAATAACTCTGTTGGAGCGGTTAAGCAACAGCACCCAGAATTCCTCATGCGGAATATCGGCCAGTAATGGCTGAAACAGGTCGAACACATCGTTGCTCGACTGTATCTGAACCTTATCGGGTGCATCTTCCTTTGCGACGTCTGCCTAATTCCAGAGCGGCAACTATGCTGATGGCTTTGGCTTCGCCTATGCCTCTGAATTTCTGAAGATCGGTTACCGTAAACTTACCAAGGGTACTTAGATTGTTATCGGCCGACTGTAAAATATGGCGCGAAAGCCCTACAGCTGTTTCTTCCGAGTTTCCCGATCCGATGATGATAGCGATAAGCTCAGCATCGCTCAGCGAAGTTATACCTTTGGCAAGAAGTTTTTCTCTCGGACGGTCTTCTTCGGCCCAGTCTTTAATTTTCAAGGTCATTGTTGGCTCAATTGATGAAAATCAAAAATAAAAAAAAAGTTCATAAATGTGTTTATGTACAAGCCTGATATAATCGTAAAATAAGATTTTGAAAGCCAGGCTTTCAATAGTATTGAAAACATCATAGTGGGCATACTTTCTTCCGTTTCCTTATAAACATGGGTTATTATTATTCGGCAGCCCTCACTTATCCAAAG
>JAAUTT010000185.1 GCA_012031335.1 Bacteroidales bacterium
GATAGTCCGGTAGCCTCAAGTTTTGCCCCCTGGATATAAAAGATTACAAATATCAGTACAAACGTACCTATGAATTCGCAAATGAAATTATTTGCCGGTTTACGAATGGCAGGACCAGTGCAGAAGCAAGCCTTGATAGATCCGGGTTCCTGTGTGCTGTTGAAATGGTGCTGATAAAATAACCAAACCAGAAATGCGCCCATAGCGGCTCCTGTAAATTGGGATACTACAAAAAAGGCTGCTTTTCCCCAGGGAAACAAGCCTGCAATTGAAAATCCCAGTGTTACTGCCGGATTCAGATGCGCTCCGGAGTAGGGTCCTGCAACCACAACACCTGTAAAAACAGCCAGTCCCCATCCCAAAGTTATCACAATCCATCCACCGGCATTGCCAAAGGTTTTATTCAGGTTCACATTGGCAACTACACCATTGCCCAGTAAGATAAGCAACATGGTGCCTATAAATTCTGCAAAGTATTCGTTCATGATTTTGTGGTTTAAATTTTATCAGGCAAGTGTTTTTCCGAGCGCTTTTTTCCAGCCGTCGATTAATAAAATTGTTTCTTCTTCACTCATTTTTTTATGGAATCTTCTATCGACAGCCCATTGATTCCGGATTTCTTCGATATCGGTCCAGAAGCCTACTGCCAGGCCTGCCAGATAAGCAACCCCCAGTGCTGTTGTTTCGAGCGTGTGTGGCCGGGTTACAGGGATCCCGAGTACATCGGCCTGTATCTGCATCAAAAGGTTGTTGATAGCAGCACCTCCATCCACCTTAAGTTCGGTGATAGGCTTGCCCATATCTGCTTCCATGGCTTTTAACACATCCATCGTTTGAAAAGCAATTCCTTCGAGGGCTGCACGGGCAATATGAGCAGCGGTTGCCCCCCGGTGAGTCCTGTTATTGTTCCTTTGGCATACGGGTCCCAATGAGGAGCTCCCAATCCGGTAAAGGCAGGAACCAAATAAACACCACCGTTGTTTTCTACTGATCCGGCCAGTTCCTCTACTCCGGCTGATGACCTTATAATACCCAGGCCATCGCGAAGCCATTGCACAACCGCTCCACCCATATAGATACTGCCTTCCAGCGCATACGTAGTTTTACCTCCTATTTGCCATGCAACAGTTGTTAGCAGGTTATTTTTGGACTCAACTGGTTTCGGACCTGTGTTGCAGAGCATAAAACATCCAGTTCCGTAGGTGTTTTTAACATTGCCAATTTCCAGACACATTTGTCCGAATGTTGCTGCCTGCTGGTCGCCTGCTACTCCTGCCAGTGGAATTTCAGCGCCAAAATGTATTTTCTCTGTTAAACCGTATACCTCCGATGATGATTTAACAACAGGAAGTATGTTTTCGGGGATATCCATCAGTTTAAGCAATGCTTTGTCCCATTCGAGCGTGTTTATATTGTAAAGCATTGTCCGGCAGGCATTGGTAACATCGGTAACATGGCATTTTCCCCCAGTCAGTTTCCAGATAAGCCATGTATCAACGGTACCAAAGGCAAGTTGTCCTTTTGCGGCTTTTTCTCTGGCTCCTTTTACATTGTCGAGGATCCATTTAATTTTTGTAGCAGAAAAATAAGCATCGATGATCAAGCCTGTTTTCTTTTTGATGAGATCGGTATTTTCGCGTTTTAGCTCATCGCAGTAAGCTGATGTTCTTCTGTCCTGCCACACTATGGCATTGTAAACAGGTATCCCCGTTTCTCTGTCCCACAGAATAGCTGTTTCGCGTTGATTTGTAATACCAATAGCAGCAATGGCAGTGATGTCGACATGTGATGAAGACATAACCTCCATTGCTGTTGAAAGCTGCGATTGCCATATTTCTTCGGGGTCGTGTTCCACCCATCCGGGTTGCGGGAAAATTTGTCCGAACTCTTTCTGCGACTGATGAACAACTCTTCCGTCTTTGTCGAAAATAATCGCTCTGGAACTTGTTGTTCCCTGATCTAAGGCTAATATGTACCGGTTCATAGTAGTTTATTGTATGTGAGTTTAGGGATTAATATTATCAAGGATATATCTTTCAGCCAGTTTGGTATATTCGTTTACCTGATTTTTTGCCAAACATCATCTTTACCAAGTTCGGCAGCCATTAAGCCGGCAACTGCTGCTGCCATGGAAATACTCTGCCTTGCATCGAGCAGGAGCGCTCTGGTACGCCTTGCCAGTATGTCTTCCACTGTGCGGGCCATTTCGTTTCGGACTCCAAAAATTACCTGTGCTTTTATAATGTTTAAGTCAGTGCTCAGATACTCTCCCCAGGCAGGATTTTCGGATTTTAATGCCATTAATTTTTCCAGGTCCGACCCATAATAGTACCATGGAAGGTTCATATCCATATTTTTTGAACCATATATGCTGCAGTTGACAGTTGCAGACCGGGGGATATTCAGGTTATTTTCCTTTGCAATACAGTTAATTGCATCCTCACCCATTTTTCTGTAGGTTGTCCATTTACCACCGATAAGCGAAACCAGTCCCGAACGCACTCACCTTAATGATATGCCCCCTGGATATTTCCCGGGTTTTCTTCCCATCTTTCAGTGGAGCTGCCAATGGACGAAGTCCCGCGAAAACACTTTTAACATCTTTTCTTGTGGGAGGTTCGGACAAGAACTTACTGGCTGTTTCAAGGATAAAATCCACTTCCATATCCAATGCCCTGGGTTCTGGCTCAATAATATCTTTTTTTACATCCGTGGTTCCCAAAACTACTTTATTATGCCACGGAACGGCAAAGAATACCCTTCCGTCGGACGTTTTCGGAATCATGATGGCAAAGTCTCCGGGCAGGAATTTTTTATCGACAACCAGATGCACACCCTGGCTGGGGATTACCGTTGCTCTGGCTTCAGGATCGTCCATCTTCAGGATCTGGTCAACAAAAATGCCTGTTGCATTCAGAACGCATTTAGCTTTTATGATATATTCCTTTCCTGATTCGGTGTCAACAGCTTCTACACCGCGCACCTTATCGTTGTTTTTAATGAGGTTTGTGACCTTCATATAGTTCAAAGCTATGCCCCCTTTTGCGAAAACCGTTTGAGCCAGGTTTACGGCGAGCCTGGAATCGTCGAACTGGCCATCGAAGTATAGCACACTTCCTGAAAGATTTTTAGGGATCAGGGTGGATGCTTTTACCAAAGTTTCTTTTTTTGAAAAAGGCCTTGTGGCACCAAAGCTCAGTTTTCCTGCCATCAGGTTATATATGGTTAAGCCCATGGTATAGTAGGGAACACCCCAGAAATTATAATTGGGGATGAGAAAAGGCTGATTTTTTACCAGATGAGGAGCGTTTTTTTCAGAATGCCCCGTTCGTGCAAAGCTTCCATCACCAGGGAGATGTTCCCCTGAGCCAGGTAACGAACCCCTCCGTGCACCAGTTTGGTACTTCGGCTGGAGGTGCCTTTTGAAAAATCGTATTGTTCGAGAAGCAATGTTTTAAGACCCCGGGTAGAACCTTCAATGGCAGCACCCAAACCGGAAGCCCCACCTCCGATAATAACAAGATCCCACTCACCTGATTTCTCAAGCTGTTGTATAGCCCGATCTCTTTGCATGAATAATTAGCAGTTAGTTCGCGTTAGTGTTGAAAATGTTTTCTAAAGCTATAACATATTTTTATTCAGCCGGAAATTCATGATTTGTTATGAAACATTTAATGGATGAAAAGATAAGAGCAGAGATATTGCCTGAATGGTGGCCATAAAAAAAGCCCCAGTAAATACTGAGGCTTCGACCTTTGTTTGTTGTCCTGCCAGGGGTCGAACCTGGACTCTTCTGATCCAGAATCAGACGTGTTGCCAGTTACACCACAGGACAATATTTAAGAGCTGCAAATTTAACAGCAAATTCTAAATTTTATACTAATCGGTGAAAAAAATTATTCATCACCTTTTCCGGCAATTTTAGCCCATTTGTCCTTCAGGGTTACTGTTCTGTTAAACACTAATTTGCCGGGTGTAGTATCGTTGTCAACGCAAAAATAACCGATACGTTCGAATTGTATTTTCTCCATTTTCTGAACATCTTTCAGGTAAGGTTCCACAAAACATTCCTTCACAATCAAAGAATCGGGGTTGAGGTTTACCTTAAAATCGCAATCGTCGGAGGTGTCTTCAGGATCCTCTTTAACAAAAAGGCGGTCGTATAACCTGGCCTCGGCTTTAAGTGCATGTGCAGCCGAAACCCAGTGTATGGTTCCCTTTACCTTACGTCCATCGGGCGAATTGCCACCTTTAGAGGCAGGGTCGACAGTGCACCTGAGCTCAATAACATTTCCGCCGGCATCTTTAATAACTTCTTCGCACTTCAGGAAATATGCATACCGCAAACGTACTTCGGTACCCGGGGCCAACCTGAAGAACTTCTTCGGAGGAGTTTCCATGAAGTCGTCCGATTCGATATAAATTTCCCGGCTAAAGGGGACCTGGCGGGTTCCCATTGATTCGTCCTCGGGATTATTGATAGCCTCGTGCCATTCTTCCTTACCTTCGGGATAATTAGTGATGGTTACTTTCAAAGGGTTGAAAACGCCCATTACCCGTTTTGATTTCTTATTGAGATCTTCGCGAACACAGAATTCGAGCAGCGACACGTCGATTACCTGGTCGCGGCGGGCTACACCAACACGTTCGGCAAAATTACGAACACTTTCGGGTGTGTAACCACGACGGCGTAAACCGCATATGGTCGGCATACGTGGGTCGTCCCAACCATTTACAATACCTTCTTTTACCAGGGTGAGCAGTTTACGTTTGCTCATTACGGTATAAGTAAGGTTTAAGCGGGCAAATTCAATCTGCTGGGGAGCGTATATTTCCAATTCTTTGATAAACCAATCGTATAAAGGGCGGTGTACTTCAAACTCCAGGGTACAAAGTGAATGGGTAATTCCTTCGATGGAATCGCTTTGTCCGTGGGCAAAGTCGTACATGGGGTAAATACACCATTTGTTGCCGGTACGGTGGTGATCAGTATGAAGGATACGGTAAAGAATCGGGTCGCGCATAAGCATATTGGAATGCGCCATGTCGATTTTAGCACGCAATACCCTTGAGCCGTCAGGAAAAGCGCCAGCCTTCATCTGTTCGAAGAGGCTCAGGTTTTCTTCCACGCTGCGGGTCCGGTATGGACTATCCTTGCCAGCCTGATTGACTGTGCCGCGATAAGCGCCCATCTCTTCCTGGTTCAGGTCGCACACATAAGCTTTTTCTTTTTTTATGAGCTTAACAGCATAATCGTATAAAGTATCGAAATAGTCGCTGGCATAAAACTCCCGGTTGTCCCAGTCAAAACCAAGCCAATGAACATCCTCCTTGATGGAATCGACATATTCAGTATCTTCCTTGGTAGGGTTTGTATCATCGAAACGGAGGTTACAAAGGCCGTTATATTTTGTTGCAGTTCCAAAGTTAAGACATATCGACTTTGCATGACCGATATGCAGATATCCGTTGGGTTCGGGCGGGAAACGGGTGTGCACCCTTCCGCCGTACTTTTGGGTACGGATATCTTCCTCTATGATAGTATGAATGAAATTTTTTGCTTCAGGTTCTTTGTTTTCACCAATCTTTTTATCATCCGAAATTTCCATGTATCAAACTTTAACAATTATATATTTTTATAGGTTTTTTAATCTATTCCTTTAATTTTAAAGGTTGTAAAAATACGATTTTTACCAAACATCAAATATACACGATAAATTACTTCAAAAAGCGGAATAATTTTTGAGAGCTTTACTTTTTATTATTCAACACTACGCCACTAAATAACCTAAAATCTAACCGTTATGAAAAGTCCAGTATCAATTTTATCGTTGTTAGTCCTTGTATTCTGTCTGAGCAATGTCAAAGGTCAGTTAAACACATTCGATTTATCGAAATACAAAACGGCCGATTATACCCGGCAAATGCTTACCCTTTCAGGAGATGTTTCGGGGAGCTACACCGAAAATAAATCGGATGGGTATGCATCGTACAATAAAAATTTCCAGCCAAATTTCGATATCCAATATCTTTTGGTTAAAAACAACCGGGAGGTTCAACAGAAAATAAATGTCGATCTCAACTTAGCTCCAAATACTTATTCCTACAATTCTTCAAGCTCAAGTTCAAATAATTTCTATTCCAGATTACGGGAAAACCGAAGCGACGGATCCTTTTATTTCGATTCAGAAAACAGGTTTTATTTTAAAACCAATCAATTCTTTGAATTAAGACCAGGCGGAAACTTATTTGCACATTACAGAAAAGCTGACACTAAAAGTGTAAACAGCCCCAACACCAATGAGCAAAGTACTACCCAAAGAAGTCTGGACGGATTCTTTACAATACCTGTTGGAATTGGTTTTGGTCGGTTGGAAAATGTTGAAGACGCCAGAATGGCGGTGTTGATGCTGGAGGAACTTTACAAAAACGGTAAAATATCAAAAGCCGTAAGTGACGAAGATATTTTATTATTTGCCGAAAAGATAACCCAATTGAGGAATATGCGCCATTTCGATGCACGGAAAAGGAGGATATACGAAATTCAGGCCGTCGACAGCTTTTTACGTAACAATTCGTATTCCCAATCGCAAGACGCGGTTTATTTCGCCAGCTTATACGATAATTGGGAGTATGCGAATAACCCCTTGCGTTTATCAGGATACCGATTAACGATAGGTGTTGATCCAAATCTGGAGTATTCATTAGATAATTATTTGTCGGTGAGCAAAAATTATGATTTTAGTAAAGGAGCAGGTGTTTTTATCCCGTGGTGAGCGCGAAAGCCCCTTAGCCTGAAATGGCAACAAAGCTTATGGATCACCGGCGGCTACAGTATAACACAAACCGAATCCGTCTCAAAGTATACAAACAGTAATGAAAGTACGTCATCGGTCGATGTTAGCAGGGTTTATATCCGGGGTAGCGTCGGAATGGGGTTTTTCCTGATACCCGGTCGTATTTCAGGATGTCGTTGGATCCGGCTGTATGGAAAACCTGGCGCAATTATGATATTGGTTCGAATTATGCCGATTCAGAGGAGTTAATTTTTAATCTTTTCTTTAACCTAAACGGATACCTTTATGTTTCGGAACGATTTAATGTCAATTACAGAATAACAACAAGTTTTAATGGATTGGACTTTGAGCATTCATCTTTAGCAAAAATCATAAATTTTGCTACATCTTTTAATTTAAGCTGTTCTTATAGCATATTTTAATTTTAAAATGGGGTTGATACGTATAGAAGGAATGGAGTTTTACGCCTACCATGGTTGTTATGAAGCGGAACAAATTGTGGGGAACAGGTTTCTGGTCGATCTAACTATGGAAACCGATATTGCAAAACCTTCGCAAAGCGATAATATAAAGGATGCATTAAACTATCATCAGGCATATAATATCGTAAAGGAGCAAATGATGGTACGCTCGAATCTGCTGGAACATATTGCCAAAAGAATTATCGATGCGCTATATGATACATTTCCCCAGATAAAAAAGGCAACTGTAAAAGTTTCGAAGCTACACCCTCCCATGGGTGGGCAGATAAGAAGTGTGAGTGTTGAATTTACAAAATAGTATCAAGTATCAGTATCACCTCACCCCCGACCCCTCTCCTCAATAATGGTGCTAACTTAATAAATATATTATACTTTGTAATAAAAACATTGATAATGAAACAAAATAGATCGCTTGCCATAAGCAATTAAGATTCAGGAATGCAAAATGGGTAAT
>JAAUTT010000186.1 GCA_012031335.1 Bacteroidales bacterium
CGATCCGCAGGAATCGATAGATTTTAATGGAAACACAGGTCCATTTATCCAATACTCCTATGCCAGGATCAGGTCCATTTTTCGCAAAGCCAGCGATTTGGGTTTGGACCTAAATAAACAGGATCAATTTTCAGTACCATCAGAAAAGGAAAAAAACTTAATACGAATGATTTATCGTTTTCCAACAGTTGTGGAAGATGCCGGTTCAAATCTAAGCCCTGCAATTATCGCCAATTATGTTTACGACCTTGCTAAGGAATTCAACCAGTTTTACCACGATTGTCCGATTTTAAAAGAAGAAAACTCTGAAATCAGAAATCTTCGGTTACAACTGGCCGATCAAACAGGAAAAATAATAAAACAATCCATGCATTTACTTGGCATTGATGTTCCTGAACGAATGTAATTTTTGAGGATACCTTTTGATAATAAGGTTCCTTTGAATACTTTGCAAACTCAAAAAATAAAATCGCAATGTTTGAAAATTTATCCGATAAGCTCGAGAGAGCGTTTAAAACCTTCAAGGGACAATCGCGGATCACAGAACTTAATGTGGCCGAAACGCTGAAAGAGGTCCGCAAAGCGCTCCTGGATGCTGACGTGAACTATAAAATAGCCAAAAACTTTACCGACTCGGTGAAACAGAAAGCAACTGGTCAAAACGTGCTTACAGCTGTGAAACCTGGCGAATGATGGTTAAAATTGTTCATGAAGAGCTGAGCGAGCTAATGGGAGGAAGTTCTTCAGACATTAACCTCAAAGGGTCTCCTGCTATAATTTTAATAGCGGGATTGCAGGGTTCCGGTAAAACAACCTTCACCGGTAAGCTTGCCAATTATTTAAAAACAAAAAAAGGGCGTACAGTTATGCTAGCTGCATGCGACGTATATCGACCAGCAGCTATAGAACAGCTTAAAATACTTGCCAAACAGGTAGATGTGCCTGTTTACTCGGAAGAAAATAACAAAAATCCGGTTAAAATCGCCGAAGCAGCTATCAGAGAAGCAAAAACCAGAGGATTCAGCACTGTAATTGTGGATACAGCTGGTCGTTTGGCAGTGGATCAGGAAATGATGGATGAAATTGCCGCCATCCGAAATGCCATTAAACCACAGGAAATATTATTTGTGGTGGACTCCATGACCGGGCAGGATGCTGTTAATACGGCTAAAGAATTTAACGATGTACTGAACTTCGATGGTGTTGTTCTCACCAAACTCGACGGTGATACACGTGGTGGTGCCGCGCTTTCCATCCGGGCTGTTGTTGATAAACCAATCAAGTTTATCAGCTCAGGCGAAAAGATGGAAGCTCTTGATGTTTTCCATCCGAGCCGTATGGCCGATCGTATTCTGGGTATGGGCGACATTGTTACACTTGTTGAACGGGCACAGGAACAGTTTGATGCAGATGAAGCACGTAAGCTTCAAAAAAAGATTGCCAAGGATCAGTTCAATTTCAACGACTTTCTGCAACAGATTCAACAGATCAAAAAAATGGGTAATCTCAAAGACCTCGCCAGCATGATTCCCGGTGTAGGAAAAGCAATCCGTAACCTTGATATTGACGATAATGCCTTCAAAAGTATCGAAGCCATTATTCATTCGATGACCCCGGCTGAAAGAGAAAATCCGTCCCTGATGAACGGAAGCCGCCGAAAACGAATTGCAATGGGAAGCGGTACAGATATCCAGGAAATAAATCGTTTGCTGAAACAGTTTGACGAAACCCGTAAGCTGATGAAAATGATGGCAAATGGTAAAAACCTGAGCCGTATGATGGGTAACCTCCGACCAAACTAACACACATGATATTAATAGACGGAAAGAAAATTTCGGAAGAAATAAAAGCAGAAATAGCTCAGGAAGTAAGACTGATTAAATCGAAAGGCGGAAAAACGCCTCATCTGGCAGCTATTCTTGTTGGTAACGACGGTGGCAGTGAAACATACGTGTCGCATAAGGTTAAGGACTGCGAACAGGTCGGTTTTAAATCCACTTTAATCAGATTTGCTGATACCCTGACTGAAAAAGAACTTATTGAAAAAGTTCTAGAAATCAATCATAATGATGATATAGACGGGCTCATCGTACAATTGCCATTACCCAGACATATTTCGGAACAAAAAATCATAGAATCAATTGACCCGGCAAAAGATGTTGATGGCTTTCATCCTGTTAACGTAGGTAAAATGACTATTGGACTTCCCTCATTTGTATCGGCAACTCCTGCAGGAATAGTTGAACTCTTAAAAAGATATAACATTCATACTTCCGGAAAGCATGTAGTTGTTATCGGGAGAAGCAACATTGTAGGTAAACCATTGAGTATCCTTCTTTCACAAAAAGCTGAAATGGGCGATGCTACCGTTACACTTTGTCATAGCAGAACAAAAAACCTAAAAGAATACACCCTTCAGGCTGATATAATCATAGCTGCGCTCGGAAACCCCGGGTTTGTAACAGCCGACATGGTCAGAGAAGGAGCCGTTGTTATAGATGTTGGTACAACACGTGTTAAAAGCGCCGAAACTAAATCGGGATTTAAACTCACAGGAGATGTTCGTTTCGATGAAGTAGCGCCCAAATGTAGTTATATAACCCCTGTTCCGGGAGGAGTTGGACCCATGACCAGAGTTAGCCTGCTTAAAAACACTTTAACCGCTGCACAGATTAAATAAATTAAACATTAAAATTATTCATATATAAGCCGTTTCCAAGTCAATTTGAAACGGCTTACTTATTTAAAACCATAATCAGGCCTAACGTTCCGAATTCCAAACGCATTCACTGCCTATCAACAACATAGCTATATTCATCAAAGACATTTTACTATTCATCGTTATGGTTAATTACTTTAGCCTAATGTTGGTAAATCAATTTTAAAAAAATTTGCCGACTTTAAATAATTAGTATTTTTACAGGTAAAATTTTCTGCCCGGAGATGAACGAAGAAAAGGATTGGTTATTCGACGAAGATGAGCTGATGGAATCGATTCGACGTTTCGAAGAAATGCAGAAAAAGAATTTGCAATATTTCTTCGACGTACACGAATTGGAAGAAATCATTAATTATTATTTCGATCTTAACGATTACCCCCAGGGAGCTCAGGCCGCCGAATATGCATTTAAACTTCACCCCGAATCCACTGCCATTCAGTTAAAATTTGCCCAACACTTGGTTTATAGCGGAAAATATGGAAGACGCCCTTCAGCTTTTAAATTATATTGAAAAAGTTGAAGGTTCGAATTATGAAATTTACGTATTGAAAGGAACCGCCTATAATTTACTTGATAAAACATCGGAAGCAAAAATGTGCTACGATACGGCTATTTCGCTAAGTGCCGATAATAAGGATGAGGTTTTATACAATATAGGAATAGCCTTTGAGGACCGTAATAAGTTTGAAATTGCACTCAGTTATTTAAAAGAAGCATATCAAATAAATCCATCCAATATAAGCATACTTTACGATCTGGCATATTCCTCCGAAAGAGCAGGATTGCTGGACGAGAGCGCAGCTTACTACAACAAATATCTTGACGAGGATCCTTTTTCGGAAAATGTCTGGTATAATCTGGCAATCATTTATATGGTACTGGGTAAAATTGATGAAGCACTCCAGGCTTATGATTATGCTATTGCTTTAAATGAAGAATTTGCTTCTGCATACTTTAATAAAGGTAACTTACTTTTTAATGAAGACAGGTTTGAGGAATCGGTTTCTGTTTACCTCGATTTCCTAAAGCTCGAACCCGAAAATGCCGAAGTATACAACTATATTGGCGAATGTTTTATTAAACTTGAAAAAGCGGAACCTGCAATTACAGCCATAAAAAAGCACTTGAATACAACCCGACTTTGCTGAAGCATGGCATAACATGGCCAACGCCTTTATCAATATTCAAAATTACGGAGAAGCATTTAAATGCATCAAAACAGCTATGTCAGCTGACATGCTGAATACCAAATATTTGTTTACATTGGCAACCATTCATTACAAAAAGAATGAAATACAAAAAGCTTTAAATACTATAAAAAGTATTACTGAGCTTGATCCGACCGATGAAGAGGCCTGGATGTTTTATTCGGAGATTTTGCTTGAACAAAGCCAAATAGACGATGCCATCAAAGCTTTATTGAAAGCAATGGGTCATATTGAAGAAAGTTCTGTTCTGAACTATCGTATTGGTTCCTATTATATGCTTAAAGGAAATGAAAAATTAAGCTTTAAATATTTTGAAAAAGGCTTGAAGCTTAACTATCAGGACAGACAAATTTTCTTTGAATATGTTCCGGATGCAAGCCTGAACCCAAAAATTATCGAATTGCTAAGTCTTTATAACTAGAATTCCTCAAGAGGAATTCATGAACCTAAGAAATACTGTACAATGAATTTTCAATTCCCTTTTCTTCCTGAACGTGAGGCAAAACCACGTCAGAAAGGTTTAACTATGATGATGGATAAAGGTCTTTGTTTAAACGAAGCCGAAAATTTTGTAGCATCATCAGCCGAATTTTGCGATCTGGTGAAGTTTGGATTTGGCACTGCCGTTATTGCCAAAGATCTGGAAGCAAAAATAAAGGTATACAAAAAAGCCGGACTTCGTCCCTACTTTGGCGGAACCCTTTTCGAAGCTTTTATTATACGGGGTATGTTTGATGATTATCAAAAACTGATTGATAAATACAAACTGGACCTGGTTGAAGTTTCGGACGGATCGATGGAACTGAATCATGAAGAAAAACTCGAGTTCATCAACATTCTATCCAAACAGGTAACTGTATTATCCGAAGTAGGATCAAAACAATCGGGGATTGTTATCCCAATGGAGAAATGGATATCATGATGCAAACCGAATTGAATGCAGGAGCCTGGAAAGTGATAGCCGAAGCCCGTGAAAGTGGAAATATAGGCATTTATAACTCAGATGGATCGGCCAATACTGCTTTGATTGATGATATTGTTGAAGAAGTTGGAGCTGACAATGTACTTTGGGAGGCCCCAAATAAAACGCAACAGGTGTGGTTTATCAAGCTGCTGGGAGCGAATGTTAGTCTGGGTAATATTGCAAGTAATGAAGTAGTTCCTTTGGAAACTTTACGTTTGGGATTACGGGGCGACACCTTCTTCGATTTCCTGCCGGAACAAATGAAAGATAAAAAGCAAAAATAAAGTGGAGTAGCAAGGCAACAGCCATCGACCGCTAAATATGCTCTTTTAATTAGCCGATACTCTCAGGAACAGACACAAGTATAAAACAGCAGAATTACTTGTTTTTAACTGTGACATTTAATGATTAAGTGATAAAAATTATATGCGTTTATTTGGACTGGTAGGCTTTCCTCTTTCTCACTCATTCTCGAAAGGCTATTTTACTAAAAAATTTAATGATGAGAAAATAGAGGATTGCTGTTACGAAAATTTCCCCCTTGAGGAAATTAGCCTTTTAACCGAGGTTATACAATCTCAAAAGGAATTATGTGGCCTGAATGTTACCATCCCTTATAAGGAAAAAGTGATTTTGTTTCTCACTGAAATTTCGCCGGAAGCTAATGAGATTGGAGCCGTAAATACCATTCTGATAGAAAAGACTCCGGACAAATTAAACTTAAAAGGTTTTAATACTGATGTTTATGGATTTTCCGAATCATTGAGACCTCTTCTTGAAAAGCAACATCAATCCGCATTAATACTCGGAACTGGTGGAGCATCCAAAGCTGTTAAGTATGCTTAAAGAAATTAGGTATTGACTTCAAAATTGTATCGAGAAGCAAACCCGAAAACGGATTCTCTTATTCGGATTTAAATCAGGAAATAATTGAACATTATAAGCTAATTATCAATACCACTCCATTAGGAACATTTCCAAAAACTGAGGAATTCCCTCCTCTTCCCTACTCGTTTCTTACGAAAGAACATTTACTTTACGACCTGGTTTATAACCCGGCAATTACAGTATTTCTGCAAAAAGGACTCAATCATCATTGTAAAATAAAAAACGGTCTTGAAATGTTGCATCTTCAGGCTGAAAAAGCCTGGAATATCTGGAATTACAATGACCAATAAAATGGAATTAGCACAAAACTAATTCCGGATTACCTGTACTTTCTTCATCACCCTATTCCCTTTCCAATTGATTATCAACGAATAATTACCTGAAGGAATATTATTGACATCAATAGTTTCAAAGAATGATTCGGATGATTTATCGTATTCTTTTTTCAGCATTTCTTTTCCGGTCATATTGATTAAGGTTACTTTAACTTTACCTTCATAGGAATCGCTATAACCAATATTTATTACATCGCTGGAAGGAACCGGAAAGACCTTTAAACCGATTTTCTCGGGCTGAAGATTATTAACTCCCAAAGTACTGCCGGGAATAGTAGTTGTCCAGATACCCCGGCCATGTGTTGCAACAATTACTTCGTTATCAACGGTTTTCATCTGCCAAATAGAAACCGCCGGCAGGCCATTATTAGCATAAGCCCAGGTAGTTCCGTTATCCCTGCTTTCGAAAAGTCCAATTTCAGTACCCACCCATATCCAGGAGGTATCGAATGGCATAACCAGGAGACTATTTACACCCACATCGGGGAAACCATTCGTACTAACCGTACCTGTTCCAAATCCCGATATATCCTTCCAGGTTTTCCCCAAATCCATAGTTCGCAGGATTTTAGGAGCCCCATGAAATGAAAACAAGGCAAAAGCTTCGTTAGGATTAGTAGGATGTGTGGCCAAACCAGATATATAACCCATTTCCACCTCGTCATAAACACTGGCAGCATTAAATGCGTCACCTCCGTTGGTTGAAACAAACAACGATAAATTAGGATCTTTATACATTCCCGCACCAGCCCATATAATATCGGGATTAGCCAGTGAAACCCTCACATTATGCTGATTTGTAACATCTTCTCCAATTGTCCATCCAGGCCCTATTGCGATTTTTGTCCAGCCTGTAAATGGATGATAACCAAAGGTTGTCGACCGCCATACACCGTTTTTACCTACAGCAAATAACACATCGGGTTTGGCAGGCGAATGTCCGATACGGGTAATAAAGGGCCCATCCTCATTAATATTTTTATCAGCAGTTGCCCATGTTTTACCTCCGTCACGCGATAAATATATATTGTTATTATATACACTTCCAATTATCTGGTTTGTTTTGGTAGGGTGCCATATCACCTCGAACCCATCCCCTCCCAGTCTGCTTATATAATTTGTATTGGCACTGGCATTCTGTCCAACAGGCGACTGCCAGGTACCATTATCCTGCATTCCACCAATATATTCGTTTGCTCCAACCTTTTTATCAACTCCATAAAATTGCGTAGTAATCATCCCATTAGATTGCTGAACCCATGTTTCACCTCCATTTTGAGACCATCCCACTCCCCCGTCGTTAGCCGAAATAATCCAGAATTTTGAAGTAGCAGCATCAATAGGAACAACAACAAGATTATGATGATCCACATGCAGATTACTGTTCAATCCACCCTGATCGCCTCTGCCATCGGATACAATGGTTCCAGTGCCCGACTGCAATGCCAGCGTTCCATATTCAATAGAGATTTTGGAAGCGGGGAGATTATCCACATTCCAGTTAGCAAACTTGCCAATGTTGGCCAGAAAAATATAACTGTTTTGGCATGCCCCCATTTTGGTGATACTTGTATCAGCGTATCCTTATAAGGAAGGCCATTTACAAAATATA
>JAAUTT010000187.1 GCA_012031335.1 Bacteroidales bacterium
GGGTTCGCTGAAAAATCCACTTCCTGTAAATGACATCAATAAGGTTCCGGCAAACATATATTTTACAAAACTTATTTCAGCGGGCATTCGCATTGTAATAATTCTGAAAATTAAAAAAAGTCCGGTTAAGACAAAAAATATTCCATATTTGGAATAATCCCCTATCATTCCGATATCGGCCTGGAAATATCCGAAGTACTGCATATAAAAAATAACCCTGCTACCATACTCTGAATATGGGTTAGCGGCGCCATTTCCAATGATATACGATAATGTATTTGGGAAAAAATCGTTCAAATAGAATTCGGCAGCCTTGAGACGAATGTTTTCGGTAGCCTCTGTACTTTGGTTTGAGATACTTCGAACATGGAATTGAAAACCTCCTGGAATTGAAAATAAACTGAAACAAGTAAACCAAATCCAAGAAGGCCAATTGCAAATTTCGATTTAACCTGTTTACTCAACAGGAAAAACAGCATGGTAATTCCAAAAATGGTTGCTATAAGCTGCCGGGAACCAAGCATAATAAAAATACTTAGAAAAAGAAGCATGAGAAAAATATAATAAACCTTATGGGTTTTGGCAAATTTGTAAAGAGCAAAAAAATAGGCAAAATAGGAATATTCTCCACCAGCCATATAGATACGCAATGTGCCCCTTTCTTCAAGTATTTTACTAGATACCAATTGTTTGGGAAAAACAATAAACTGTGCAATATAAACCAGGGCATAAGCTATCCCAAATATCACCATTAAATTTATAAGTTCTTCCGGATGGATTTTTATGTACGAAAGTAAAAAGTAAAAAGCAAAGAAATAGATTGCTTTTTGTGCTATTGCAGTTTGGAAAAATGTTTGACCATGAAATAAGCTGGCTCCAAACATACTAAATAATACACTTACAATAATGATATTGATTTCGGTATTAAAATTCCTGCTGAGTCTTATGTTTTTATCGTAAATAAAGTGATAAGCCACAAAAAAATATTAACCCTATCAGCTGCAAATTGGGATGCTGTTTTAATTGCATTGCTTAAAAAAATTATATCAAAAAAATAAACAGATGAAATGATAATGAAAATGAGGAGAGCTTTTTTTATCATCGAATAATCAGGTTTAATAAATACTGCAGCAGGAACTCCAATTTGAGCACACTATTGGTATTTTCTGTGTTAACAACATTTGAATTTAAGCTTGTAATTTTAAAGTACTTTCCTTAAAAAAAGTTACAATATTCAATGATAATGTTGTAAAATTTAAAGCATTAACAGTTATTGGGACAGGAACTTATACTAAACCAAAAACTAATGTGACTTGTTAATTTGAATAAGAAGCTTTGTCTTTCCTTTAAAGTTATCTCAATTCTAAACGGTAACAAAGCTTCATTTTATTAAATTCCGGTGCATCCGGGCTAGTTAGGTGAAACAGATAATTCAGACAGCAACGACAAATCTCTTCTCAGGAAAATTAACCGATTCAAAATTGCTGCTGTGCAAATTCATGAATAATGCTGAAGAAAATATTAGACAATCCAACATTGATGTCGTGGTCCAAGGCCATTGTAAATTTTGGCAGTGCTATTTTTGTGCTCCCTATTATCCTGGCTGTTTATACACCGGTGGAGCAATCTTTTTGGTTTATTATTAATTCAATTATTGGGTTTGCCCTGCTGGCCGACTCAGGATTTGGATCAGTTTTAGTCAGGGCTGTTTCGTATTTTAAATCCGGAGCCGATTTTTTACCCAAAAACAGGGATGAATACGACAATGCACATAAGATTGAATCAGACGATCCTAATTTCAAAAAAATAACAGACCTTATATCGACTACACAGCGAATTTATTTTTTCTGTCACTTTTGGTTATCATTCTGTTGCTTACAGGTGGTACGGCTTTTATTTGGAATATTATGGAACTTGCCAACCACCGGAGAGATTTTTGGATTGCATTTTATATTCTGATCCCAACAGCCATTGTTATGATTTTGAATATCCGGTGGACATCGATGTTAAGAGGCCTTAATTTTGTTGCTGCCGAAGCCCGGTTTAGCACTATGCTGGGGATGTTGCGGGTGTTTTTATTTGCTTTGCTCTTATCTTTTGGACTTAAGCCGGTATTTTTGGTAGCAACTATGTTGTTGCTGGCTATTATAAATTTTTATTTTGTTAGATCAATGAGTTTTAATTTGGCTTAAACAAAACAGCACTTACCATAAAAAAGGAGAATATGATAAGGATATTATTTACTTCCTTATGGGGCGCTACCTGGCGAATTGCCGGTATTTCATGGGGTAATTATTTTGTAAGTACCAGTAATTCTATTTTAGCTGCTCAAATACCTGAAGCGCGGCTGATGGCGAATTTTCTTTTTACAGCCCGAATACTTGAGTTTGTTAAAAATATTGCTTATGTGCCTTTTTATTCAAACATACCCGAAATTTATAGTCTTGGCGCTAAAAAGGAGTTTGGCTTGTTAAAGAAGCGATTTTCGGAATATTTTGTAACTGCCACAGCTATTTTACTGTCGGCATACCTTATAATCAATGTATTAGGTAATCCGATTCTTCACCTTTTTGGTATTTCAACTGAATTTATGGGGATTTTATTTATAACTATCATGTGCATGTCAATCTTTTTCGATATGCATTCCAGTTTTCATTCCAGTGTTTATGCCTCAACCAATCATATTCCTTTCTTCTGGCCATCTGTAATTTCAGGTATTTTGGTAGTTGCTCTCGGGATCCTGGTTACTCCTGTTTATGGTTTACTTGGAATAATTTCAGTTCGGTTTCTTGTTCAAATTTCCTTTTCGAACTGGTATTCAGTTTATCTCGATTTGAAATTACTTAACTGGAATCCAAAAAACTATATCTCTGAATTCCCTAAAATGGGAATAAGAGGGGTTTATAAAAATGTTTCGCGGTTTTTAAATCTCGATGAACGAAAGAAACGCAATGCAGCCTGAATTATAAATAAATATTTTATCAATATACAAAGCCTTTGCTCTCTATAACTGATTTATATGACTGGTTTTTTAATAGAGGGGTTATGATGAATAAGATTTCCATATCTTAATTTATCTATTTTTGTATATTTGCCCCTTAATTTTTTCAAGACATTGAGACCAGAACCAAAATACGATATCAATAGTAACCCATTATCAGTTTGGTTTATAGGCTTACCCTGTTCGGGTAAATCAACTGTATCTCAAGGGGTTTATGCAAAACTTAAGTCGGATGGGTTCAAAATAAAATTACTGGATGGGGACGATCTCAGGAAAGGTATTAATAATAATCTGGGGTTTTCAATAACAGACAGACAGGAGAATATCCGCCGTGTGGCAGAGGTAAATAAACTTTTCCTGGATGAAGAATATATCGTATTGAATGCCCTGATTTGTCCGCTTCGCGATATGAGGCTGATGGTAAGTAATATAATTGGTGTTGAAAACTTCTGCGAGATATTTACCGACGCTCCTCTTCACATTTGTGAAGGCCGCGATGTAAAAGGAATGTACCTTAAAGCCCGGACCGGGCAGATCAGGAATTTTACAGGAATAGATTCTCCGTTTGAACTACCTGCCCATCCCGATGTTATTATCAGAACAGATCAATTAAGTATTGAAGCATCGGTACAAAATGTCTATGATTTTTTAAAATCTAAATTACAGCGCAATAAATAATGGATAAATTTCATTTAACACACCTGAAAGAGCTTGAATCGGAATCGATATATGTTATCCGTGAGGTTGCAGCCCAATTTGAAAAGCCATGTCTTTTATTTTCAGGAGGTAAGGATTCTATCGTTATGTTTTACCTTGCACGGAAGGCTTTTTGGCCAGGGAAGGTCCCTTTTCCGCTGATGCATATCGATACAGGTCATAATTTTCAGGAAACACTCGATTTTCGTGATAAATTGGTTGCCCAAACCGGAGCAACATGTATCGTTCGTTATGTGCAGGACTCTATTGATCAGGGTCGTGCAGTCGAAGAAAAAGGACCCAATGCCAGTCGAAACTATTTGCAAACAGTTACGCTGCTCGATGCTATCGAAGAATTGAAGTTCGACTGTTGTTTGGGTGGAGGGCGTCGCGATGAAGAAAAAGCCAGGGCAAAGGAACGTTTTTTCTCGCACCGCGATGAATTTGGACAATGGGATCCAAAAAATCAGCGTCCCGAATTATGGAATATTTTTAACGGCAAAAAACGTTTGGGCGAAAATTTCAGGGTTTTCCCCCTGAGTAACTGGACTGAGATGGATATATGGCAATATATCTATCACGAAGAAATTGAGATGCCCAGTCTTTATTTTACACATGAAAGGGAAGTGATTCTGCGCGATAATATTATACTGGCAAAAAGTGATGCTATTATGCTCAAGAGTTCCGACATAATTAAAACCATGCAGGTTCGGTTTCGCACCATTGGCGATCTTACTTGTACAGGAGCTGTAGAATCGCCGGCTAACAGCATCGAAGATATTATCAGCGAAATTGCTGCTTCGCGGGTAACCGAACGTGGCAGCCGATCGGACGATAAACGCTCCGAAGCAGCCATGGAAGACCGCAAAAAGAAGGTTATTTTTAATTGTTAAATGTATTTTAGAAAGAATTTATGACACCAACCGATAGTCATGCAGGTTATCTTAATATGGAACTTCTCAGGTTTACCACTGCAGGAAGTGTCGACGATGGAAAGAGTACCTTAATTGGTCGTTTGCTTTACGACAGTAAAGCAATTTTTCAGGATCAGATGGAAGCACTTGAACTGGCAAGTAAACGGAGAGGAGAAGAAACAGTAAACCTGGCACTGCTCACCGATGGTTTAAGGGCCGAAAGAGAGCAGGGTATTACCATTGATGTGGCTTACCGTTATTTTGCCACTCCCAAGCGTAAATTTATCATCGCCGATACTCCGGGGCACATTCAGTATACCCGTAACATGGTTACCGGTGCGTCAACAGCCAATGTAGCGCTCATCCTGATAGATGCCAGGAATGGCGTTGTGGAACAAACCATAAGGCATTCATTTATTGCCGCTGCTTTAAAAATTCCGCATATAATTGTATGTGTGAATAAAATGGACCTGGTAGACTTTAAGGAAGAAGTATTTGATGGGATTCGCAACCGTTACGATGAATTTTCAGGTAAGCTTGATGTTAAAGATGTGCGATTTGTGCCCATAAGTGCAAAGCTGGGCGATAATGTTGTTGACCGCTCGGGTAATATGGACTGGTACAAAGGGCCCACTTTGATGTACCTGCTCGAAACTATTCATATCGCCAGCGATTATAATCTTAAAGATGCGCGTTTCCCAGTCCAACATGTTATTCGCCCACAGTCAGACGATTTTCACGATTACCGGGGATACTCAGGTAGGGTAGCCAGCGGTGTTTTTCATAAAGGGGATAAAGTTACCGTTTTACCTTCAGGGTTTACTTCGGTAATTAAGTCGATTGATTTTGCAAGCGAACCACTCGACTATGCTTTTGCTCCACAGTCGGTTACAATAACTTTGGAAGATGATATCGATATCAGCCGCGGTGACATGCTGGTAACAGAAACACGAAATCCCAAAGTAAGTCAGGATATTGAAGTAATGGTTTGCTGGTTAAACGAAAAGCCTTTGCGTATTAACGGAAAATATATACTCAGGCAAACCACAGCAGAAATGAAATGTATGGTTAAGGAGCTGAAATATAAAGTCAATATTGAGACTCTTGAAAACATATACGACAATTCAACATTCGGACTTAATGAAATAGGCAGGATTTTGATACGTACCACCAAGCCTTTAATTTTTGATTCATATTCCGAAAACAGAGTTACAGGAAGTTTAATTCTGATTGACGAAGGTACAAATGAAACAGTAGGAGCAGGGATGATAATTTAAAGATCGTTGGTTTTGGTAAGATCCTCATCATTCCGCTGATTATTTTTAAAACGGCGGAAGATCATTAAAAAAAACGCCAATTATGAGGAGGAGTAGTATAAAATGCCAGTAGTTTTCAAAGCTGTACATGATATATGTATTATTTGCGAAATTTAAAGCATTGTTTCAATTTGTCAAACAATTAATCGCTTAATTATTCTGAGCTTATGCGAATAATTTTTTCTGGACCTGTCGTATATCCCTGTTTGATCAACTGCATCAATCCGAACCATTCCGCTGGCATGAATTATTTCGGAACTTGACAGCAGGATACCCACATGAATTATTTTACCCTCATCATTGTCGAAAAAGGCAAGATCCCCTTCTTTTGTCTCGGCCAAAAAGTTGATGATATTGCCTTTACCAACCTGTTGTGAAGCATCCCGGGGGATATTAATATTCAGCATTTTATAAATTATCTGCGAAAAGCCCGAACAATCAACTCCCATGGCCGTGCGCCCTCCCCACAAGTAGGGTGTATGTATATATTTATAGGCCAGCTTACCAATATTACCACCATATCGGATATTGTTCAGTTTGGGTTTTTCGAGAAACTGAAACCAGTTATTTAATATATTGAAAGTAAAGTCGTCTTCCTTAAAACCAAAAATAGAACTACCTCCGGGAATAAAAAAAACCTCTGATGTATCAACATGTTTTATTTTTACCAGAGGGTCGCAAATTATCCAGGGCGAAGCTTCTTCAAGCTTATTAAAATCAGTTTCTTCAATTAGGGTTATACTGTTGCCATTAATCCATCCAGGATAACCATCGGATATCCCCGCAATTTTCAGCCAATTGTCTTGTTCTTCAAGAATAGCAACGAGGTCGCCGAATATTAACTGATTAATTAACTCGCTTTTATGTCCCGGTTCGTTTCGTACCGGAATCATAGCCAACATACAAATACCATATCGTTCCATCAACAGCCCAGTATATTTTTGTTATATGCAAGATAAACTAAAATTAAAACTTCTGCCATCAATTCTTGTTATTTCGTAAATTGGCATTTTTAATTTTTCCGGTTTCATGAAAGGATTTTTAAATGGGTCGAAAATCATAATCAGTTTTTGTTCCGAAGTTTTTTATTTGCAGTAAGTGTTGGTATTATAGCCTTTTTATTTCCACGGGAAGGTCGGTTTCCTTATGAATTCCAAAAAAGTAAACCATGGATACATCCCGATCTTTATGCACCTTTTGATTTTCCGGTGTTAAAAACTGTTGAAGAACTTCGAACTGAAAAAGATAGCTTGATTCAACAGTTCAGGCCCTATTTTAATTACACCGAAGGGATAGACAGTGTTCAGCTGGAGCTTTTTAAACAAGCTTTTCTGCACCAATGGGAAAGCTATAAAAAAGATAGTGCCGAATTCAGAAATAAGAACAAACGACAGCTGGTTCAGTCTTATTTTCGCATGTAACGGAAAGGATCAGCAACATTTTCTGGAACTGGGCCTAAAAATGTTGTCGGAAGTATATCAACGTGGGATTGTAGAATTAAACGATCAGCTTGAGGAAAAGCTAAAATCGGGTAAATATCTTGTTGTTATTACAAATAATGTTGGGGAGGAAAGGGAATTCTCGCAGGTATTGACATTAAAAAGCGCTTATGAGTTTATTATGACCGAAATCGATAAACTTACTAAAACTGTTACTTCCGATCGCGATTTTTTACTTACCGGGTTTTTTAAAGATCTGAATATAAATGATTTTCTTCAACCAAATCTTATTTATAATGAAGAAGTTTCCAATAATTCAAGAGATGAACTGATCAATCAAATTTCCTTAACAAAG
>JAAUTT010000188.1 GCA_012031335.1 Bacteroidales bacterium
TTCCGAAAATGTTCGGTAATTTATTTGAAGGGTTCGGAATATCTTTTTTATAATAAGCCGAGAAAGCATTTTTTCGTGCATAAAGATTGACTACTGAAAAAGTCCAGCTCCCTTTCCATTTTTTTTTGATTTTCAACGGTTCATCTAAAGTTATAGACAAATCAAGACGATGATAATCGGGTAATCGGTATTTATTCCTGTCGGAATAATATATCAATTGATTACCCATTAAATTGTATTTCTTTTCAGGCAAAGTAACTGGCTTTCCGGAAATATATGTAAAAGTGCCTGAAAATCTCCATCTTCTGGAAAGATGATAATTACCCATTAAAGGTTAAATTATGAGGACGATCGAAATTTGAAAAATATCGGCGATTGTTCAGGATTTGATCTTCAGGAAAAGCGCTTGTTGTCCTGTTTGCTGATACAGAAAGTGTGTAACTTACCCAACCTGTAAGTTTTCCCGAATTTCGCTTAAGGTATATTTCTGCACCGTAATTATCACCTTCGGAGTTTATGAGTGCTGTTTCTATTTTGTCATTTAACAATAGTTTGGCACCATCTTTATATTCGAAAAGGTTTTCAAGCTTTTTATAGTATACTTCAACAGAAAATTCAATTGTTTTTTTTATGAAATCCCTGTAAAACCCAATTGCATACTGGTTGCAAATGAGTGGATTAAGATTATTATCACTTAATTTCCAAACATCAGTTGGCGCCATTACTGATGAGTTGGAAATTAAATTCATGAATTGATGAATTTTGGAATAGCTGAATTTTATCGAACCGGATGGTTTAATTTTATAGGTAAAAGATATTCTGGGTTCAAATCCATTGTAAGAATTTATAACCTCATTTCTTTTAAAATACTTTATCTCTTCCAGATTTTCGTTTGTTCTTGGATTTGCGGCTTTATAGTACCTTGCATTATTGATGCCAAGATACAGATAACGAGTAAATCGAAAACCCGCTTCAATTATTAATTTATCAGCAAAATCGATAATGTCCGAGATGTATCCTGAAAGTTCGGCCCCGATTTCCGGATTCATGACCAGCGAAGAATCATTAACGGATTTGAACTTTCCGGGATTATTTCTGTAATGTATTGCATTAACCCCAAAATCGAAAGAATTTTTGCTAACTCCAGAATAGTTTAGGTTCCATTTAAAGCAACTGTAATTTAATCCAATGTCTATTGTTGAACTCTCAAAAGGCCTATCCATATCCTCATTTACTTTAAGGTTATAAATGCTCTTTCCAAGCATCGCTGTGGATGAAAATGAATTTCCAAAAACATGGAACCATTTTCATCCCGGCCTATTTTATTAGCATACTTATATTGAGTGGTATTTGAAAAAATAAAATTATCGAAACTATTATAGGCGAATAGGGATATTCTGTTAAATGGATTCGGCGTAAATACTAACATCCCATTGAGATCATAAAAGCCGGCATTGCTTTTCTGCAAATCGGCATCGGGCAGCTGGTGTAAAAGCCAATCGGAATATGAACTCCTTCCGCTAAGCTTAAGGGAAAGTTTATTCTTCCACAAGGGCGTTTTAATGCATAACCTACTATTAATAATTCCTATGCCTCCTTTTGCTGTTAACTTCTCGGGCTGACTTGTGCCCATTTTAATATCCAGAACAGATGATGCTTTTTCACCATATCTTGCCGGAATACCGGCCTTAAGGAGTGTTATATTTGCAACATCATCCGGATTGATTATTGATATCAACCCAAACACATGAGAAGGATTGAAAACAGGCAGGTCTTCAATTAAAACCAGATTCTGATCAGCACTTCCACCTCTTACGTTAAATCCTGTTCCAAACTCACCTGCCGATTGCACTCCAGGCATTAGCGTAACACTCTTTATTATATCAGTTTCGCCCATTGAAACGGGAAGCTCTTTAATTCCTTTAGCATCGATTCTTACCATGCTCATCTGATTACGCATGGAATTATGCTGGTCCATTTGAGCCCGAACAATAACTTCATCAAGGTTTACGCTCTTTTCAAAGATTTCAAGCTTCAGAGTCCCTTTTCCGAAAATCTTTATTTTGGTTCTGCTTTCTTCGTAACCAAAGAATTTTACTGCCAATTCATGTTCTCCTACAGGAAGTGTTAATGAGAATTTGCCATTTTTATCGGTAATTACATTAATGTTTGAATTAGCGTCATTAATTACCGCACCCGAGACCGGTTCACCTGTTTTACCATCTACTAAAAACCCTTCTATATCAGCCGTTGCATGCTTTCCATAATCCAGAAAATTACCCACTGTAATGTATTCATGAACTGAAATTTGCACCTGCGACTCATAAGGAAGGAATACATACGACCTTTTACCCAGTTTTACAATGGAATAGCGTGTAAGTTCGGATAATTTATTGAGAGACGGTTCCAGGGTTTCTCCAATTAGGGAAGCATTAATCCGCCTAATCCTAATAAGTGTTGGATCATAAAAAAAACGGATATGATGCTTTTTGTTCTAATAAGGAAATTGCCTTTTCAAAAATTAAATAATTTACTGAATCAATACCTGCCTGGGATTTAATTTGTTGGCAAAAAACAGAAGTAAGTATTACAAACTGTAAGATTATTCTCAAAATACGAAATTCAGAAGTATTGATTGTAGCAGCAGACATTATATAAGTATTACTAAAGAATATCAACAGATGACTTTATATGCACTTAACATATCCCAAACCTTTTGTTTTAAACTCAGTAGCCTGTATCACAACTTTTCAAATTTGTAACAAAACTTCCAAATTAAATTCCTGTATAAATAAAAACGACATGTTTATAGAAATATACTTATGATTTTTTGTAATATTTTAAATTATCCGCATAACAAATTTTTAATGAACAGGATATGATTTTTATAATGAAATTTTATAATGAGTAATATTTGACTAAGGTGGTTCGATTTTATGCCAAAAAGCTGAAAAGCTGTTTTGTTGTAATATAAAATTGCGTTTTTTATTAGCAAAAAAAATGTAGGTTTGTTACCGATGTTTTGGAAAATGCACTACCACTAACGATGAAGCAAAAGACTGTTTTGATGGATTTTTCTGACAACACAGATGAGGTTCTGTGGATGAGTTTTAAGGAAGGAAGTAAAAATGCCTTATCCGAAATATTCGATCAGCATTATCAAAATCTTCACAGCTATGCTTCCCGCATGATTTCCAACCCCGATGAAGCCAAGGATGTAATTCAGGACCTGTTTTTAAAGCTTTGGAAAAATAAAAATCAGCTGGGCAAATGCGATAATATCCGATTCTATCTGCTTCAATCTTTACGAAGGCTAATCATTGATCAGTATCTGAAAAAATACAAACCAATTAAAACAGAGATTAATGAAGAAAATTTACCATCCGAATTACCATTTGAGAGTGTATTAATTATTAATCAGGAACAGGATAAAAAAATAGAAGAGCTGAAAAAAGCCTTTTCCCAACTTTCGAGAAGACAGCAAGAGGCTATTTACCTGAAATTTTACCAACAAATCGATTATCCTGCTATTGCTACCATAATGAATGTAACGGTACAATCGGTAAGGAATCTGGTACACTCTGGAATTCAATCGCTTAAACATCATTTTGGAACTGGCATGATTTTTTTTATTGCTTTATTAAAAAAAGTTTAAAAAAGATAAGTATAAAATTACCAACCCATCGTTTTTCAAATTGAGATCATTTAACTATCATGGATTATAAAAATTATTTATGCGATGATTTTCTGGAGGACGTTTCATTCCAATCGTATGTAAAACATGGAAATGAAACGGATTTTACCTTTTGGGAAAACTGGATCGCTGAAAACCCCGAAAAAAAAAGAAGAGGCCGAAAAAGCAAGAAAAGTTTTGGAAAAACTCGACCTTGCTTACAGCCAGAATTATGAAGTTTCGAAGGAAAAAGAACTGAAACGATTAATAAAATGCAATTGAATTTGAGAATCAGGATTCAGAAAATTACAGACAATATCGTATTAGTCAATTGATAAAGTATGCAGCAATTACTATTTTACTTGTTGGCTTAGGTTTTTCTCTAAAATGGATGCTGTTTAAGGATGAAAAATCTGATCAGAACTTAACCGCTTATAAAGAAATCAAAATTCCAAAAGGAAAAAGATTCCACATTCAACTTTCCGATGGCACCCACATTTGGGTAAACTCCGAAAGCACTTTAAAATATCCGGAGGTTTTTTCGGGCGACGATCGCAAGGTATACCTGGAAGGTGAAGCCTATTTTGATGTTACCGAAAACAAATCCAAACCTTTTTTGTGTATGCCGGCGAAGTGAGGGTAAAAGTATTGGGAACATCTTTTAATGTAAGATCCTACCCCGAAGATAATTATATTGAAACCACCCTGGAAAAAGGAAAAATTAATATTGAAAGATTAGGAACCGGTCATGAGGGAGAAAGTATTATTTCCATGGTCCCCAACCAAAAAGTTACCCTTTATAAATCAGGATACAAACCAGAAATTCAAGACGATAGAAACACAGCTATCAACAAACTTGAAAAAATTGAAAGTAAAAACGCTTTGATTGCAACCAATATTCAAACTGACATTTACACTTCGTGGAAAGACGAAAAACTTGTATTCAAGGGAGAACCATTGGGAAAACTAAAACTAAGGCTGGAGAGATGGTATAATGTTCCTATAATTATTAAAGATGAAATTTTGTTGGAGAAAAAATTCACAGGAACGTTTGTAAACGAACCCATTGAAAAAGCTTTAAAGGCTCTTAGTGTTGCTTCTGAACTTGATTTTGAAATTAACAACGATACAGTATTCCTTATGAAAAATAAATAGCACTAATGAATATACTAATTTAAAAACTACTAAAACTATAAAGCCTATGGTATGAAACTAAACTACTAGAAAAAAAAATCGGAAAATGCGGGCACATTTTCCGATGAGTAATTTGAGTTAACTAACGGGTAATGTCATTATTCTCAGGCAATGGCAAAACCCACATCAACTATCAAACAAACATTCAAAATTATGGTAAAAAAAAGAAAGTATTGCAATTTTTGCAAAAAATGGCATTAGTAAACTACTAACGATTATGAGACTAGCGATATTATTAACAATTATCGGTGCTTTACAGACTCATGCTAACGGACTCTCTCAGGTTTTTACTATCTCTGGTAAACAAGTTACCATAAAGGAAATAGTAAGTCAGATTGAAAAAACCAGTAACTTCAAATTCCTCTATCAGGACGAAGTAATCGACAGCACAGCTGCTGTAGATATTGAGGTTTACAAAAAACCCATTGAAGAAGTACTGGACCATCTTTTAGCAAATTCTAATTTGAGTTTCAAACGATTTGAGGATAACCTCATTGTTTTGACAAAAGCCTCAAACGAAAAAACTACAGGCTATTACGGTAAAAGGAACCATAACCGCATCTTTAACAGGGGAGCCTCTTCCTGGTGTAAGTGTCGTTATCAAGGGAACAACACAGGGTACCGTTACGGACCTGAACGGGAAATTTACGATTGAAGTACCATCGGCCGATGCTGTGCTTTTGATCTCCTCCATCGGCTATCTTTCAGAAGAAATTAGTGTAGGTGGCCGCACTACCATCGACATTAAACTTACTGAAAGTATCGAAAGTCTGGAAGAAGTTGTGGTTGTGGGATACGGAACTACAAAACGTTCGGATTTGACTGGATCAGTTGGTACAGTAAAAGGCGATGAAATTGGAAATCAAACCGTAAACAGCGTCGCTGCGGCGCTTCAAAGCAGGGTTTCGGGTGTAAAAATTAACAGTGCAAGCGGCGCTCCCGGCACAAACGCTCAGATTTTTATCCGCGGATTTGGCAACTTCCAGGGTATTCCTCCTCTTTGGATTATCGACGGTGTTCAATATTCAGGTGATGATCCAGGCTCCAAAATCAGCTTAAAAGATATCGAGAGTATCGATATTCTTAAAGACGGCTCCTCATCAGCCATTTATGGATCACAAGGTGCTGGTGGTGTTATAATTGTAACCACCAAATCGGGCCGGTCGGGAAAATTGCAGGTTAATTTCAGCACAGGGCTTAGCCAGACCTCGAATTACAATCTGCCTGAACTTTTAAATAAAGAACAATACATCGAAACCCGAAATGCCTATTATCCGAACGGAGTTTGGGAAAATGTAAATATCAACAATTATCCCACTACCGACTGGATGGATGTAATGACCCAGAAAGGCAGCAGACAAACCTACGACTTTTCAATTGCAGGTGGAAATGACAAATCGACTTTCTATATTGGTTCAAACTACTTTAAAGAAAAAGGAACCCTGGTTGAAAGCAACCTCGAACGTATAGGTTTACGTATTAATTCCGATCATAAACTTGCCAAATGGGCCACCATTGGCGAAAGAATTTACCTGTACAGAATAAATAACGAAGGTAATGCCACCTCGCCAAGAAGTATTTACCGTACATCTCCCGGTTCGGGAATTTACGATGAAGACAGAACCAATCCCTGGTATCCCGGCTCATGGGCTTATCTCGATGGATCTTCACCTTGGGTAGGATACAATGCCTATGCTTCAACTCAAATTGAAAGAAGAAAGAGCCAGAATGAAGCCCTTGAAGGAAGCTTGTTTTTGAACCTTAAACCTTTTAAAGGCCTGGAATGGAAAACAACAGGTGGTTTATTTGCTGAAAAAAGTTTTGGAAATACAGCACAAACACCTTTTTACCTGGGTGCACAGTCTAATTCAGGAACCAAAGACAAAGCAACTTACAGCGAAAATTGGGGACAATCCTACAAATACACTTTTAACACTGTATTAACATACAATTTAAATCTTGGTAATCACAGCTTATCTCCTATGGTTGGCTTTGAAAGCATACAGGGTAACTGGTCAAATATTAATGGTGGATTTAATTACTACTTTAATAAAGACTGGCCAACTATGTTAGACCAGGCGCAGCAAAACCCTGGTAACAACTGGTATCGCACCGTTGGCGGCGCCAATGCTGATATGGATCGTTTGTATTCCTATTTCGGAAGGTTAAAGTATAGCTTTGCCAACAAATACTTCCTTACTTTTAATGTTCGTCGCGATGCATCTTCCAAATTCGGTATCAATAATCGTGTTGGTATCTTCCCTTCGGCATCTTTTGCATGGAAAATTAACGAGGAAGAATTTATGAATGCAATACCAGTTATATCTCTCCTGAAATTACGTGCTGAATACGGTGCTGTTGGTAATGATCGTATCCCTTCACTTTATTACCTTAAATTTTACGAGGTAAGCCAGGCTTATTCTTTCGAAAACAGTTTAGGTTCGTCGGGTATCCAATTGCAATCCAAACTTCCTAATGCCGACATAAAATGGGAGTCGATGGTAACCAGCGGTCTGGCTCTCGACTGGGGTATTCTGGAGAATAAACTCACCGGTACTTTCGGATACTACAGCAAATCGTCCAACGATCTGTTATACAACCTTCCTATTCAAGCTTCGGCTGGTCTTGGTTCATTTGTTTTTACCAATATTGGAGAAGTTAAGAACAGCGGATTCGAAGTTGATATATTGTGGAAAGAAACCCGCGGAGATTTTCATACTCTGTTGGTTTTAACGGAGCTACGCTTAACAACGAAGTCGTAAACCTCGATGGTATTGACAATGCTCCAATTGAAGGCGCTGCCGGAGTAATTAACGAACAGGGTGACCAGGTATTTTATAAAACA
>JAAUTT010000189.1 GCA_012031335.1 Bacteroidales bacterium
GACTGAATTTTACCGGCTTTATTTATAATGGAGCCTTAAGTGCCAAAGTAGGACAGAACTCGCTTCAAGGTAAACAAGCCGAACGTTTTCAACCCGCAAGAGATTACCATAGTATTGCCCGGTCTGCCCTGGATACTTCGCGTTGTTACCTGTTCGATCCTGCAATTCTGAAGACTGAAGCCTGGGGTAATTTCGAAGAAATGGTTCTGAAGTTATCACTACAGGCAGGTGACGATTATGAGTTCGAGAATATGTATAACTTTCATGCCCAACGTCTGCCATTCTCACATTATGGAATCAGGTTGAACAAGCCTACGAAGAAAAGCAGTGGAAATAAAACTGTAGCTCAAACCCAAAAGTTCGAACTAAAAAGCTAAATGCATCAACCGTGTTGTTTACGGTTAAAACATTCTCTGCATCGGCAGAAGAAATAGAACCTTATATTGACTCTCTTAGGAACCTCCAACGCGATAATTTAATTGTCGATCTTCGTAATAACAGCGGTGGAACCATAGCTTCAGCTCTGCCATTGGCCAGGTTTCTTGTTAAGGATACACTTTACGGAGGTGTATTTATCACCCAGAAGTACTTCAAAATCCATGACCAGTTACCATCAGTTGATGATTACAAAAAGTTTGATATTTTTAGTGAAGCGAGTTTCGAGTTAATTATCAAAGGCATTCACACCACAGAAGGTTTGTGCCTTGTTGTTTATCCGGAGAAAAATTCGTTTTCTGGTAAAATATATATCCTAACAAACCGATACACCGGCAGTACCTGCGAACCATTGGTGTACGGTCTGAAACATTCCAAAAGAGCTACAATTGTGGGAGAAAAAACGTATGGAGGCATGTTGAACGGAGAAAAGTTTAACATTACAAAGAGCTTCAGGTTATGGGTTCCTACCGCCGATTATTATACCAGCGATGGTAAAAGATTGACAGGGTTGGAGTTGCACCCGATGTTGCATGCAAACCGGAGGAAGCACTGGAGAGGACTCTTGGGTTGATTAATAAATAACAGTTTAACGTGTTGATTAAAATACAATTCAATATAATTGTAATTAGTTATATGAATTGTTAATTTAGCCATGGTTAATGTTAAATAGACTATTTAATATGGTTAGAACATTTTTAAAACCCGATACTCAGAATATTTCAATCCGATTGCCTCAAAGTTTTGTTGGAAAAGATTGAAGTAATTGCATTTGTTGTGGATGAAACTAATGACAATCAGATTGTAAAAGATCCTGTTCAAACGTATTTTGCAAGCGAAAAAGTTTTGTCTAAAGATTGGTTAACACCTGAAGAAGAAAATGCATGGAGAGATTTGTAAAAGGCGATGTTGTTGTTATTCCATTCCCGTTTTCCGATTTATCCGGTTCGAAAAAGAGGCCCGCTTTTGTTTTGGCCGATTTACCCGGAGATGACATTATTCTTTGTCAGATTACTTCGCAAAACTCATTGGATTCTTATGCTATCGCTCTTGAAAGCTCTCATTTTATTTCAGGGAACTTGCCTGTAGCTTCACTTATAAGACCCTCCCGTATATTTACCGCCGACAAAAATATTATAATTCGAAAAGCAGGAAAAGTAAACGATACAATATTGGAAAATGTAATTAAAATTATCATTGATATTCTTTCGAAATAATCATTCAAGGTCTATTTTGTAACCAACTTCAGCCCTTCATCATTCCCCGTTATACATCTTCCTCCTTCAGCAGTTACCACAAACGTATTTTCAATTCCCACCATTCCAATTCCCGGAATTCCTTTTTTGGGTTCGAGGGCAAACACCATTCCCTCTTCGAGTTGCTCGTCGAAACCTTTGGCTATTACTGGCAGCTCGTCGATGGTGATGCCGATGCCATGCCCCAGGAATTTTACCTGCCGCTTTCCAAAGCCCATAAAGTTCTCGAGAAGACCGGAGATAGTGATTCAATTACAGATAGGTATATCTGTGAAGGAATGGCTCCGGGTTTCAGCATAGAAGCAATTGTGTTCTGAATAGCGATACATTGGTGGTGAGCCTCTACTGCATGAACGGGTAGTTCGCCATCGAAAACATACGTCATGGTTTTATCGGTGTGATAACCGTAGAGTCCGCAGCCGATATCCACAAACACCAGGTCGCCCTTTTTCAGTTTTCGGGTACGACTGCCGAGCGATGGCATTGCGGGTCCTATGCCATAGTTTCCGCCAGGACCATTGAATGCGGTCGGATAAATGGAACTCTCGCCAAAAGCAACATGGCCCAGCACCATGTCGGTATCGAACATGCCAAAGCGTACCTGTCCCTGGTGACCTTCGTGTACCATCGCTTTGTATATTTCAACAGCAAACTCAGCCTCGCTGATGCCTTCTGTAAAAAGCGTTGGGACAATTTCTTCCAGAACCCGGGCGTGAATTTTTCCGCATTGCTCCATTACCGACAGTTCGAAAGGACTCTTGCGGGCCCTTATCCACGAAATCTGAGCATCGAGGGGCAAAGCTCTTTTACAGGAAAAGTATTTTTGAAACCTCTGAAACATAGCCAATGGTACAAATTCAGTTTCGAGATGAATTGTTTCGGGGATGGTATTGTAAAATAAAGTCGCATCTTTAAAGCTATCCATTGATTTTATGAATGGGAAAAGAGATTCGGACATTGCTCTTTCAAAGCTTCGGCGCACCCAGAAAACAGGTTCTTCATCACGGGGAATAACAAGCATTCCCTCCTGCATGGTTCCTGTGAAATAATAAAGATTGACCTTACTAAAAATTACGGCCATTTCCCAACCGGGATTCATAACATCCATTACAACCCGAAAACGGAAAATCCGGTTTTGTAATTCTTTTAATGGAATTTGCATTTTATGAAAAATGCGAAAAGTAGAAAAAATAGAATTAAGTAGCAATTAATATTTAGGTATAGAAACAGATTGGCTTGAGGTATAAATAAAAAACTCCGCTTGTCAGATAAGCGGAGTTTTGTTTCTTTTGGTAGTCCGTAGGGGATTCGAACCCCTATGGCAAGAATGAAAATCTTGAATCCTAACCCTTAGATGAACGGACCATTTTTTAAATGCGAGTGCAAATGTAGTATTAATTTTCTTTTCGCAAAATTCTTTAAAGAAAATTATATCTGATTTTTTTCATTCTTCCATATCCAGTTCTCAAAATGCTGATATTTAGAAAGTTTTTCAAATCCTGTTTCCCGCATAATGTTACTAATAGAATTGTCGTTTACCGGAACATTGGTGCGTATTAACCTGATACGTGGCACACTTGCCGCCCAGGAAAGAATGGCATCCAAACTTTCTTTCAGATACTGATGCTCAAATGCCTCATCAAAGATCTCCGAATAAAGCTCAACTTCGCCACAGTTATTTGGACAACCACTAAAAAACATATGCCCTGCTACAGTTTTTATTTTCCTTATTTATGATTAACCAGATGGTATGATATAAATAATCGTTCGGATGTTTAACTATATTTGACTTAATATCATTCATCAGGCAATCCCTGAAAAGCTGGTTCCGGTATCGGTTAGGCAGAGCAGCAAACTCAAGTTCCTCATTTGTCTGCAGCCCCTGAATAAGTGTGTCCAGCTCAAACAGGTTAAGGGGTTTTAAATATAAATTACTCGTGATAAGTCGCATACAATGAATTTCTCCTATCCTTTTTTTCTCCGTGCAAAGTAAAGGAATTAGAATTAAAGTTTTAGACCCTTTTGTCCGATATTGACTAACCAGTCAGCATTCTTGATCAGGTTGATTTTTTTTACTTACTAAAAGATTTTTAATATTTAGTTTTGTAAACAGAAAGGTAAAAATGAATATTAAATATATTTTCAGCGAGGGGCGGTTTCTTCTTTCTTCATTAAGTTTAAAGAGGTTTTCAAATGCAATTTCAGCATTGCTTTCCTATGTATTGTCCATCATCTCCCATCGGCCTGTTATATGGGGGTTACCCTATAGTTGCAGCATTGAACCAACCAACCATTGCAATTTACATTGTCCGGAATGTCCATCAGGAATGGGGACACTTAAAAGAAAAAGAGGTGAAATAAGTTTGGAGGACTTTAAAATACTGATCGATGCAATTAAACACCACACCACCTTTCTTACTTTATATCTGCAGGGAGAGCCGCTATTGAACCGAAATCTTGCGGAGATGATCAGGTATGCCTCGGAAGAAAGAATTTATACAACCATCTCCACAAATGGGCAAATACTGAATGAATCGACAGCCAAAGAAATTGTTTTGTCGGGCTTAAAAAAGCTTATTGTTTCAATTGATGGAACAGATCAGGATTCGTATCAAAAGTATCGCAGAAACGGAAGTCTTGACAAAGCTCTGCTTGGAATAAAAAACATAATTAAATTAAGGAAGGAGAACGGATTAAGTCATCCGCTTGTTATTCTGCAGTTTATCGTTTTCTCCACCAATGAGAATCAGTTACAGCAGATAAGGGAACTGGGAAAAGATTTACACGTGGATAAAATTGAAATAAAAACAGCTCAACATTACGATCTATCAGCTGATAACCCACTGATTACATCACTGGAAAAATATCGACGATACAAGCGCGGACCTGATGGAAACTGGGTATTGAAAAACGCTTGAGGAATAAATGTATCAGACTCTGGACAACGGCTGTTTTCACCTGGGAGAGCCAGCTTATTTCATGTTGTTACGACAAGGATGCAACTTATACATTTGCCTATAACAGAAACGAAACTTTCGAAAAAATATGGAAAGGAGAAAAATTTATGCGCTTCCGGGAACAAATATTAAAAAACAAATCTAAGGTGGATATATGCTGTAATTGTGGCGGATAGAAATAGAAAAGCCGGAAGATCATCCCGGCTCAGCTATTAAATTGTCATTATTTCCTTTTCTTTGGCTAAGACTACCTCGTCAACCTTTTATAAAAGACTCGGTTAGTTTATCTGCTTTTTCCTCAGCTGTTTTGGCTACATCCTCGGGCAACCGTTTTTGCATCTTTTTTATTTCCTCAATTACATCACGACGCGAATTCCGGATACTTACACGGGCATTTTCACTTTCGTGTTTTACCTGTTTTACCAATAATTTACGACGTTCTTCTGTTAAAGGAGGAAAATTTAATCGCACTATCTCACCGTTATTCATGGGAGTAATACCAATATTTGCTCCCAAAATTGCTTTTTCAATCGGATCTATCATTTTCTTTTCCCAGGGCTGAATAACCAGGCTTTTAGCATCGGGAGTATTTATGTTGGCAACCTGTGTTAATGGTGTATGAGCACCATAATAATCAACCATAATGCCTTCCAGAATCTGCGGGTTAGCTTTCCCGGCTCTTAACTTAAGCATTTCGTGCTGAAAATGGCTAACAGCCTTCTCCATATGTTCCTTGGCGTCATCCAGGTAAAGTTGAACTTCTTCGTCCATAATAATATTAGTTTGAGTTAATCGGAGCAAATATAATAAAAGGATGTTATTTCGACAGATTCACACCTCTTCTTTTAGTTTATGTAAACATACATGAATATTGTTCAGCAGCTTAGTTATGAACCAAGGTTCCAACTTTTTCGCCGTTAACAAGCTTCAACAGGTTACCACTTTTATTCATATCAAAAACAATAATTGGCAAATTGTTTTCTCTGCACATGGTAATCGATGTAAGGTCCATTACATTCAGGCCTCTGTTATATGCCTCAGTAAAGGTTATATCTTCGAATTTTACTGCCGAAGAGTCTTTTTCGGGATCAGCAGTGTAAACGCCATCTACGCGTGTTCCTTTTAAGAGGACATCGGCATTCATTTCCACAGCACGCAGTGAGGAAGCTGTATCGGTTGTAAAAAACGGATTTCCTGTACCAAAGGTAAATATTACAATTTCACCCCTTTCGAAGGCTTCTTCGAGTTTATTTTTACTGTAGCGTTCACCAACAGGTTCCATATTAATGGCAGTAAGCACCCTTGCCTTTACTCCCAAACTCTCGAGCGCCGATTGAATTGCCAAACCGTTAATAACAGTAGCCAGCATCCCCATATAATCACCCTTAATTCTGTCGAAACCCTTATCAACTCCTTTTAATCCCCTGAAAATATTTCCTCCGCCAATAACAATTCCGATTTTCACTCCGGTTTCTGCTGCAAGTTTAACCTGATTTGCATATTCCATCAGGCGGTTTGTATCAATTCCTGCCGGCATATCAGCCATAAGAGCTTCACCACTTAATTTTAATAGTATCCTTTTAAATTTTTGCCATATTCTTGTTTTTAAAAATCTATTGTTGTTAATCCAATTGTTAAAGGACTAATTTACAACACATGTATTAAACATAAATAAAACTAAATAAAAAAATCCGGCTTTAACAGGTAAAACCGGATTTTTAAATGAAAGGTTATGTAGTATTATGCGTTAAGCGTATACCTGAAAAATCCGGTAACTTTCAAATCTTTATCAATTTTCGAAAGATACTGACCAACGTTAAGTTTCGAATCTTTAATAAATTCCTGATTAACAAGTGTATTTTCCTTTAAGAATTTCTCGAGTTTACCTTCTGCAATTTTCTCAATGATATTAGCAGGTTTACCTTCGTTTTTCTTGTCGTTACGGGTTTGATCCATAGCGATTTCTCTTTCCTTCTCAATAACACTTGCAGGAATAGATTCCTTATCTACAGCAACAGGATTCATTGCAGCAATCTGCATTGCTACATCTTTACCTACCTGTCCGTCAGCAAGTTTTTTGCTGAACCCAACAAGTGTAGCAAGTTTGTTTCCCGGGTGAATGTAAGCAATAACCTGAGCTGCTTCAATTTTGAAATAGCTAATCAAATCAATCTTTTCGCCTATGATTCCAACACGCTCCATTACAGCATCACCAACAGTTTGGGTACCGAGTGGTAATTGCTTCAAAGCAGCCAAATCAGCAGGTTTATTGTCGATGGCCAATTTTAAAATAGAATCGGCAAATTGAATAAATTGTTCGTTTTTACCAACGAAATCAGTTTCGCAGCAGAGCGTTGTAAGAGCACCAAAAGTAGCATCACTGTTTACTTTAGCAAGTACTGCACCTTCAGTAGCTTCACGGTCGGCACGCTTAGCGGCTACCATTTGTCCTTTTTGCGGATGATTTCGGTTGCTTTTTCGAAATCGCCATTAGCTTCTTCAAGCGCTTTTTGCAGTCCATCATACCTGCACTTGTTGCCTGACGAAGCTTATTTACATCCGCAGCAGTTATTTGTGCCATAATTATATTTCTTTATTCGGTGAATTAATCATCTTTACGTTTAGCGCGTGGAGCTGGCTTTTTCTTTGCATCAAATTTGGCTTTTCCAAATTTCACAGCGCCTTCTTCTTCGCCTTCTTCAAATTTACTATCCATACGATCGAACGATCTTCTGGATTTTGTTTTTGTTGCATCAGACTTTTACATCTTTTCCTGCTTTTTCAACATCTTCCTTATCACGGTCGAGTTTGCGTTCGTCGAGACCTTCCTGAATGGCTTTAGCCAGCGTACCAACAATTAATGAAATTGAGTTTGACGCATCATCATTCGAAGGAATAGGAAAATCAACCTGGTTTGGATCGGAGTTGGTATCTACCATAGCAAAACAGGTATGTTGAGCCTCTTGGCTTCGCGAACAGCAATATGTTCTTTGGAAATATCCACTACAAATAAAGCTGCAGGAAGA